>JANOBL010000375.1:0-1757 GCA_031411635.1 Betaproteobacteria bacterium | reverse complement strand
GCCCGAGCAGCCGCTGAAGAACACCAGCAATACCGATGTCAAGTTCCACGCCGGCCGCTTGATCACGATGTGGTACCGCTCCGGCCTGCCGTATGCGGTAGACCCGATCACGCTGGCACCGCTGGGCGCGGCCGATTGCGGCGGTGCGATCAAGCGCATCTCGGCCCATTCACGCCCCGACGAGCACACCGGCGAGTTGATCTTCTTCGACTACGACAGCAAACCGCCGTACATGCGCTACGGTGTGATCGGGCCGGACCGCCGGCTCAAGCACCAGATCGAGGTGCCGCTGCCCGGGCCGCGCCTGCCACACGACATGGCGGTGACTGAGCACTACACGGTGCTGCATGATTTTCCGCTGCTGCTGGACGACGACGCGCTGGCTGCCGGCCGCTACAAGCTGCGCTTTCATCCCGAGATGCCCACCCGCTTTGCAGTGCTGCCGCGCCATGGCGGTGTGGACCAGATCCGCTGGTTCGAGGCCAAGCCCACCTACATGCTGCATGTGGTCAATGCCTGGGAAGAACACAGCAGCGCAGGCGATGAGGTGGTGATGGTGGGCACACCGTACCGCATGCACCACAGCGCCGATGGCCGCATCGACGCGCGCAAGCTGGAGCACACCATCCACAACCGGCAGCGCGACTTTGTGCTGTACCAGTGGCGCTTCAACCTGCGCACCGGCCGCACCACCGAGGGTGTAGTCGACGATGTGCTGAATGCCGAGTTTCCGGTCATCAACCCGGCTTTTCAGGGCCGCAAGAGCCGGTATTCCTACCACATCGTATTTCCGCCGGGCGGGCGTGAGGAGGTGCGCTTTACCGGCCTGGCCAAGGTCAACCACCAGACAGGGGCCTGGCAGGCCTGGAGCGAAGGCCCTGAAGCCTTTTACAACGAGCCGGGTTTTGCACCGCGCGACGGGGCGACGGCAGAAGACGATGGTTACCTGGTGACGATCGCCTGGAATCCGACCGAGCAGCGCTCGGAGGTGCAGGTGTTTGATGCCAGCGGCACCAACTTTGGCCGGGGGCCGATTGCCCGCGTGCCGCTGCCGCGCCGGGTGCCGAATGGCTTTCATGCCACCTTTGTCAGCCGCGATGTGCTGCAGCGCTGGTCTTGAAGCGATGACGGGTTACCCATGATCCTCGCCACCCCAGAACACATCAAGGACTACACCGCCCAGGGCTGGTGGGGCAGCTTGACGCTGCACGACCAGTTCCGCAATGTGGCCGCCCGCCACCCGCAGCGCGAGGCGGTGGTGGACCCCCCCAACCGCCTGCAGCTCACCGACGGCGCGCCACGCCGGCTGACTTACGCCGCATTGGCCGACGAGGTCAGCCGCATGGCGGCCGTGCTGCACGCCCAGGGCCTGCGCGCCGACGACATCGTGGTTGTGCAACTTGTCAACTCGGTGGAGCAGTACAGCGTCTACCTGGCCTGCTTGCAGCTTGGGCTGATCGTCTCGCCGGTGCCGGTGCAGTACCGCGAGTTTGAGTTGCGCCACATCCTGGGCCTGACCGGTGCGCGGGCGGTGGTCACGGCCAGCCGGGTGGGCAAGTTTGCAGCGGCGGCGATGTGGTGCAGCCTGGCGCAAGAACAGCCGAAACCGCTGCAAGTGCTGTGTTTTGGTGACCACCCGCCCGAAGCCTGTTTGGCGCTGGACGCCGCACTGGCCGGCCCGCTGGACCTGGGTGCCGCCGAGCAAGCCGCCCACGACGCCCAAATCACCGCCAACCACATCGCCACCTTGTGCTGGA
>JANOBL010000374.1:0-2593 GCA_031411635.1 Betaproteobacteria bacterium | reverse complement strand
ACCTCGCTGCTGGGTAGCCTGGCGCTGATCGGTACGCCATTCTTTGCGGGTTTCTACTCCAAGGATTCGATCATCGAGGCGGTTCATGCCAGCCACTTGCCGGCTGCGCACTGGGCCTATTACGCGGTGGTAGCGGGGGTGTTTGTTACCGCGTTCTATTCGTTCCGCATGTACTTTCTGGTGTTCCACGGCAAGGAGAATTTCCACCACAAGCCGTTCCCAGGAGAGCATGACCACCACGACGATGCGCATGACGACCATGGGCATGGACACGCGGATGACCACGCGCATGGGTCCGCACATGGATCCGCGCAAGGATCCGCGCAAGGACAAGCAGACAGCCACGCCCACACCCCGCACGAATCTCCCTGGGTGGTCTGGCTGCCGCTGGTGTTGTTGGCCATCCCCTCGGTGGTGATCGGCTACCTGACGATAGGCCCGATGTTGTTCGGCGATTTCTTCAAGGATTCGATCATCGTGCACGGTGAGCACCACCACGCGATGAAGGAACTGGCCGAAGAGTTTCATGGCGCTGCCGCGATGGCGATGCACTCTTTGACCACGCTGCCGTTCATGCTGGCGCTGTCCGGCGTGGTCGTGGCCTACCTCTTCTACATGGTGGCGCCCGGCATCCCGGTGGCCATCGCCAAGACCCTGGCGCCGGTGATACGCGTGCTGGAGAACAAGTACTACTTCGACTGGTTCAACGAGCATGTGCTGGCGGCCGGTGCACGCCTGCTGGGCCGGGGCCTGTGGAAGGGCGGCGACATGGGCTTGATCGACGGCGTGATCATCAACGGTGGCGCCAGGATGGTAGGCCTGGTGGCCAACTTGACGCGCCTGGTGCAGACCGGCCATGTCTACTGGTATGCGCTGGTGATGCTGCTGGGCGTGTTTGGACTGCTCACCTGGCAGCTTTGGCCCGCACTGTCCGGCCTGGCAGGCCGCTAGAGCGGCAGGGCGGAGAAGAAAAATGGGATTTGGACTGTTGAGTGTTTCGATCTGGCTGCCGATCGCGTTTGGCGCCGTGCTGCTGGCCCTGGGCCGCGATGACAACCCCGGGCCGGCACGCTGGCTGGCGCTGGTGGGCGCGGTGGCCAGCTTTTTGGTCACCTTGCCGCTGATCACCGGTTTCGACAACGGCACGGCTGCGTTGCAGTTCCAGGAGAACCTGCCGTGGATCGAGCGCTTCAACGTGCGCTACCACCTGGGTGTGGACGGCATCTCGGTCTGGTTTGTGCTGCTCACCGCCTTCATCAACATCATCGTCGTGGTGGCGGCCTGGCAGGTGATCACCGAGCGGGTGGCGCAGTACATGGGCGCTTTCCTGATCCTCTCCGGCCTGATGGTGGGGGTGTTCTGCGCGGCGGACGGCCTGCTGTTCTATGTGTTCTTCGAGGCCACCTTGATCCCGATGTACATCATCATCGGTGTCTGGGGTGGGCCACGCCGGGTCTATGCGGCGTTCAAGTTCTTCTTGTACACGCTGGCCGGCTCGCTGCTGATGCTGGTGGCGCTGATCTACCTGTACTACAAGTCGGGTGGCAGCTTTGACATTGCTGCCTGGCACAAGCTGCCGCTCAGCCTGCACCAGCAAGCGCTGCTGTTCTTTGCGTTCCTGGCGGCGTTTTCGGTCAAGGTGCCGATGTGGCCGGTGCACACCTGGCTGCCCGATGCCCACGTCGAGGCGCCCACCGGTGGCTCGGTGGTGCTGGCCGCCATCATGCTGAAGCTGGGTGCGTACGGCTTCTTGCGATTCTCGATGCCGATTGCGCCCGATGCCTCGCGTGAATACGCCTGGTTCATCATCGCGCTGAGCTTGATCGCGGTGGTCTACATCGGCCTGGTGGCGCTGGTGCAGCAGGACATGAAAAAACTGGTGGCGTATTCGTCGATCGCCCACATGGGGTTCGTGACCTTGGGCTTTTTCATCTTCAACGAGTTGGGCGTCTCGGGTGGCCTGGTGCAGATGATCAGCCACGGCTTTGTCTCGGGCGCAATGTTCCTGTCCATCGGTGTGCTGTACGACAGGGTGCACTCGCGGGAGATCGCCAGCTACGGCGGCGTGGTCAACACCATGCCCAAGTTTGCGGCCTTTGCGCTGTTCTTCACGATGGCCAACTGCGGCCTGCCGGGCACCGGCGGTTTTGTCGGTGAATGGATGGTGATCCTGGGCACGGTTTCGGTCAACTTCTGGCTGGCCGCGATTGCCGCCACAGCCCTGGTCTTTGGCGCCGCCTATTCGCTGTGGATGTACAAGCGGGTTTATTTCGGCGCTGTGGCCAACCACCATGTGCGCGAGCTCACCGACTTGACGGCGCGTGAGTTCGGCATCATGGCCGTGCTGGCCATCGCCACGCTGTGGATGGGCGTCTACCCCAAGCCCTTCACCGATGTGATGCATGTGTCGGTCACCGAGCTGCTCAAGCACGTGGCGGCGTCCAAGCTGCAGTGACTGGAAGCACAACAACATGACTGCAATGAACTGGCTGGTTGTCTACCCCGAGGCCCTGCTGTTGCTGATGGCCTGTACCGTGGCCATGGTGGATTTGTTCGTCACCGATCCCAAGCGTCGCCCCACCTTCTGGCTGGC
>JANOBL010000373.1:0-4509 GCA_031411635.1 Betaproteobacteria bacterium | reverse complement strand
GTGCGCATCACCGACGACAGCCCGGCCGATGTGGCCGGCCTGCAGCCAGGCGACCGCATCCTGCGCATCGACGGCACCGAGGTCAAGGCACTGGTCACGCTGTGGCAATCGCTGTGGGCCGGAGGGGCGCCCGAGCGTGAGGTAACGCTGGAGATCGAGCGCGACAGCCAGCCGCGCACGGTCAAGGTGTACAGCGTGGACCGGATGAAGACCTTGCGGCGCGCCGAGGGCATCTAAGCCAGCAAGCCCTGCACCACGCTGGGATAGCGCAGGCGCAGCTTCAACTCACGCTTGAGCCGCTGGTTTTGCAGCCGGCGTGATTCGCCCATGAAACTGAGCTGCATTGGTGACATCAAGCGCGCCGCCGCGTCGCGTGACACACGCGGTGGCCTGGCCAAACCGCACAAATCGGCCGCCAGGTCAAAGTAATCCCCCATCAACAGATCGCTGTCATCACAGACGTTGACCACGCGCTGCGGCAGGCCACGCAGCAGCGCTGCCACACAGGCCCCTGCCAGGTCATCGGCATGGATGTGGTGGGTGTAAACGTCGTCCTCGGCGCGCAGCACCGGCGTGCCGCGCGCCAGGCGCTCGCGTGGATGGCCGCCCGGCCGGTTGCCGGCATAAATGCCGGGGATGCGCAGCAGGCTGACCGTGACGCCAAAGTCCCGACCAAAGGCGCGCAACTGTGCCTCGGCATGCACCCGGCGCCGGGCCCGGTCGCTGGCCGGCGCCACCGGGCGGGTTTCGTCAAACAAGGCACCACCAGCATCGCCGTACACCCCGGTGGTGCTGGCGTAGACCAGGCGGCGCACCCGGCCGCCACGCGCCAGCGCCTGCAGCAGATGGGTGGTGCGGCGGTCGGTGTTGCCGGTGGCGGCGGGCGGTGCCAGGTGCAGCACGGCATCGGCCAGGCCGCCCAGCCGGGTCAGTGTGGACGGCTGGTCCAGATTGCCCAGCAGCGGCACTGCGCCGGCCTGGCGCAACTCGTCAAAACGGGCGGCTGACGAGGTCAGCGCCAGCACACGCCAACGCGTTTGCAGCAGGCCCAGCACCCGCAGCCCGATATCGCCGCAACCCACCAGCAGCAGCACGGGACGTCGGGGCATGGGGCACAAAGGCATGGCTTGGGGGCCAAAAGGCACAATCGCGCGCAGTTTACGTGCCACGTTACCCCCGGCAATGACCTTCCAAATCAGCCTCCAACCGTCGGGCCGCGTCTTCGAAGTGCAGCGCGACGAAACCGTGCTCAACGCCGCGATCCGCCAAGGTGTGGGCCTGCCCTATGGCTGCCGCGACGGCGCCTGTGGCTCGTGCAAGAGCAAGCTGCTGGACGGCAGGGTGATCCACGGTGCGCACCAGCTCAAAGCCCTGAGCCTGGCCGAAGAAGAGGCCGGCTTGATCCTGACCTGCTGCGCCACACCGCAGACCGATTGCCGGGTGCTGGCGCGCAGCGTGCCCGGTACCGGCGAGTTTGCGGTGCTGAAAATGCCGACCCGGGTGCTGGCGCTGCGGCGCGCGGCGCCAGATGTGATGCTGCTGCGTCTGCAGCTTCCTGCCAACCAGCGCTTTCAGTACCACGCCGGGCAGTACATCGAGTTCCTGCTGCAAGGCGGTGCGCGGCGCAGCTATTCGATGGCCAATGCGCCCGGCCGGCTGGGCAGCCCACCGGCGATCGAGTTGCACATCCGACACCTGCCGGGCGGCTTGTTCACCGATGCGGTGTTCAGCACGCTGAAAGAAAAAGACATTCTTCGCATCGAAGGCCCGCTGGGCAGCTTTTTTCTGCGCGAGTCCCCCAAGCCGATGATTCTGCTGGCCTCGGGCACCGGCCTGGCGCCGATCAAGGCGCTGATCGAGCAATTGCAGGACAGCGCAGCCCAGCGCACCGCCGTTTTGTACTGGGGCTGTCGCAGCCGGGCCGACCTGTACCAACACGACTGGGCACTGCAAGCCGCCGCCGACAACCCCTGGCTGCGCTACATCCCGGTACTGTCCGAGCCCCGGCCGGCCGACGCCTGGAGCGGCCGAACCGGCCTGGTGCACCAAGCGGTGATGGCCGATTGGCCAGACTTGTCCGGCCACCAGGTGTATGCCTGCGGCGCGCCGCTGATGGTGGACGCCGCACAGCGTGATCTGGTGGCCCACTGTGGCCTGCCTGCCGAGGAATTTCTGGCCGATGCCTTCACCTCCGAAGCCGACAAACACCCTGCCTGATGGATACCCATGCCGCTGCAACGCCGCCACCTGCTGCTGTCAGCGCTGTTTTTGCCGGCGCCCAACATCGCCCAAACCACCCGCGTCATCCGCCTGGTGGTGCCCTACCCGCCCGGCGGTCCGCTTGACACCGTGGCCCGGCTGCTGGCCGCTGGCGTGAAAGACAGCCTGGGCAGCGTGGTGGTGGACAACAAACCCGGCGCCGGTGGCAACCTGGGTGCCGACATCGTTGCCAAGGCCGCAGCCGACGGCTTGACGATCGTGATGGGCGCGGTGGCCACCCATGCGATCAACCCCTGGCTGTTTGCCAAACTGCCGTACGACCCGATCCGCGATTTCACGCCGATCACCCGCGTGGCCCAGGTGCCCAATGTGCTGGTGATGAATGCCGAGACCGCCGGCACGCTGGGCATCAACCGCCTGGCGGACCTGGTGGCCTACGCCCGCAAGAACCCGGGCCGCTTGAACTACGGCTCGGGCGGCAATGGCAGCGCCGGACATCTGGCGGGCGAGATGTTCAAAGCCCAGGCGGGGCTGTTCATCGTGCACATCCCGTATGCCGGTGGCAACCCGGCCCAGCTAGGCCTGCTGTCCGGCCAGGTGGACCTGAACTTCGACAACCTGGCCAGCGCGGCGGCCAACATCCGCTCGGGCAAGCTGCGCGCGCTGGCGGTGACCAGCGCCACCCGGTCCAGCGCGATGCCCGATCTGCCCACCATCGCCGAGGCCGGGCGCGAGCTGGGTCTGGGCCGCTTTGATGTCGACACCTGGTTTGGCCTGTTCGGCCCGGCCGGGCTGGCGCCCGAGGTGCTGGCGCGGTTGAACAAGGCCTTTGTCGCCGCGCTGGCGCTGCCCGAAACCCGCGCCAGGATGGCCACGCTGATGGCCGAGCCCGCACCCACCACGCCCGAGCAATTTGCCGCGTTTGTCAAGGCCGAGCTGGCCAAGTACGGGCCGGTGGTCAAAGCCTCGGGCGCCAAGGTGGATTGAGCCTGGGCCTTTGCAGCACGGCGTTAGAGTTGCTGCTGTTCTGACCTCTTCCGGACTTTCGCACCATGGCCCAAGCCCCTGCCCGCTCCACCCCGCGACCCACCGGCCCCAGGATCGACATCAAGGCCATCGCCGACGAAAGCGGCGTGGCGGTGGAGGCCTACGACACCTACGACAGCGACGAAGAAACCCTGGCCGCTGCGCACCGCTTTGGCGCCGGCATCCTGCAGCGGCTGGCGGCGATCTGCGAATCCCAGCCCGGCACCAAGACGCTGGACGCCGCTGCGCTGCGCCGCATGGCCAGTGCGCTGCTGCCACCCAGCAATTGAGCGAGCAGCGCATGAGGCTCAATGCACCGGCCTGTCTGGCCTGTCTGGTTTCATCAGCAGCTTGACCATGCAAGCCGTCAGCATTGACCCCTGCACCCTGCCGCCCGACTGCGAAACCCTGCGCGCGGAGGTGCGGGCCTTTTTGGCCGAAGCGCTGGCCGACTACCCGTCGGCAAAAAGAGTGCGCAACTGGTCCGGCCGCAGCCCCGAGTTCAGCCGCCAGCTTGGTGCCAAGGGCTGGATCGGCATGACCTGGCCGCAGCGCTACGGCGGCCAGGCGCGCACCGCGCTGGAGCGCTATGTGGTGCTGGAAGAGCTGCTGGCCGCCGGTGCGCCGGTGGGCGCGCACTGGGTGGCCGAGCGCCAGAGCGCGCTGCTGCTGATGCGGCTGTCGCCAGACTTGCTGGCGCCGCGCATCGTGCCCGGCATCGCGCGTGGCGAAACTTACTTTTGCATCGGCATGAGCGAGCCCGATTCGGGCTCGGACCTGGCGTCGATCCGCACCCGGGCGGTCAAGACCGAGGCCGGCTGGGTGGTCAACGGCCGCAAGGTCTGGACCTCGGGCGCGCACTGCACCCACTGGATGATTGCGCTGGTGCGCACCGGCACCCAGGGTGAGCAGCGCCAGGCGGGGCTGTCGCAGTTGCTGATCGACATGGCCACACCCGGGCTGACCGTGCGGCCGATCATCAACCAGCTCGGCGAACATGATTTCAACGAGGTCACGCTGGACGACGTGCTGGTGCCGCACGCGCATTTGATCGGCACCGAAGGCGATGGCTGGGCCCAGGTGGGCGGCGAGCTGGCCTTCGAGCGCAGTGGCCCCGAGCGCTACCTCAGCAGCAGCCAGTTGCTGCTGGAGATGCTGGACGCAGCCGATGCCGACAACGAGCGCCAGGCCGTGGCCCTGGGCCGCGTGGTGGCGCAGTACGGCACGCTGCGGCAGATGTCGCTGGGTGTGGCCGGCATGCTG
>JANOBL010000372.1:0-6451 GCA_031411635.1 Betaproteobacteria bacterium | reverse complement strand
GTGGCCTTCATCTTGTCGAGCACGAACTCCATCGCCTCGATCTCGTCCATCGAATAGAGCAGCTTTCGCAGGATCCAGGTCTTCTGCAGGATCTCGGGCTTGAGCAGCAGTTCCTCGCGCCGGGTACCGGTCTTGTTGATCAGGATCGACGGGTAGACGCGCTTCTCGGCCATCCGGCGGTCGAGGTGGATCTCGCAGTTGCCGGTGCCCTTGAACTCTTCGTAGATCACCTCGTCCATGCGGCTGCCGGTGTCGATCAGCGCGGTGCCGATGATCGTCAGCGAGCCGCCTTCCTCGACGTTGCGCGCGGCGCCGAAGAAGCGCTTCGGGCGCTGCAGCGCATTGGCGTCCACACCGCCGGTGAGCACCTTGCCCGACGACGGCAGCACGTTGTTGTAGGCCCGCGCCAGCCGGGTGATCGAATCGAGCAGGATCACCACGTCCTTGCGCATCTCGACCAAGCGCTTGGCGCGCTCGATCACCATCTCGGCCACCTGCACATGGCGGGCGGCGGGTTCGTCGAAGGTGGAGCTGATGACCTCGCCGCGCACCGTGCGCTGCATCTCGGTCACTTCCTCGGGCCGCTCGTCCACCAGCAGCACGATCATGTGGATGTCGGGGTGGTTGGCCACCAGGGCGTGGGCGATGTGCTGCATCATCACCGTCTTGCCGGTCTTGGGCTGGGCCACCAGCAGCGCCCGCTGGCCTTTGCCGATCGGTGCCACCAGGTCGATGATGCGGCTGGTGATGTTCTCTTCGCCCTTGATCTCACGCTCCAGCTTGAACGCCTCTTTCGGAAACAGCGGCGTCAAGTTCTCGAACATGATCTTGTGCTTGCTCTCCTCGGGCGTGATGCCGTTGACCCGGTCCACCTTGACCAGCGCAAAGTAGCGCTCGCCGTCCTTGGGCACCCGCACCTCGCCCTCGATCATGTCGCCGGTGTGCAGGTTGAAGCGGCGGATCTGGCTGGGCGACAAATAGATGTCGTCGGTACTGGCCATGTAACTGGCCTCGATCGAGCGCAAGAAACCAAAGCCATCCGGCAGTACCTCCAGCACGCCGTCGCCAAACACCTGCTCGCCGGCCCGGGCGCGCTTCTTCATGATGGCGAACATCAGCTCCTGCTTGCGCAGCCGGGCGACGTTGTCGATCTCCAACTCCTCGCCCATCGTGATGAGTGCGGAGACGTGGAGCGCCTTCAGTTCTGAGAGATGCATTTGGCGATTCACCGGATGGTGGAGGAGGGGGGTGCCGGGCCTTGGCAACAGGCGCCGGACAGAGCTGACGATGGGCACCAACCCAGGGCGGGCCTAAGCCCGCATCAGCCCGGAAGCGTACACAAAATCAGACACAAAACGGTGGCACGCTGGGCGGCCAAACTCGTTGCAATGCAGCCCCGCATGGGCGGGGTGGCGGATCAAACCACAATGCTGGGAGGGGAGCCGAAGCCTTGCGCTGAACCGGAGGGATGTCCGGCAGGCCAGGTGGCTTGAACCCGGGGCAACAGGAGCGCGCTTGTGGCTGCTGCCGCTGTTGCGAATGCCCGGATTATAGATGCGGTGCGATGAATGCCGTCAATTGCGCCTTGGACAACGCGCCCACCTTGGTGGCGGCAAGCTGGCCATCCTTGAACAACATCAGCGTCGGGATGCCACGAATGCCAAACTTGGCCGGGATCTCGCGGTTTTCATCGACGTTCATCTTGGCGATGCGCAAGCGCGGGCCCAGCTCCTGGGCGGTTTCGTCCAGGATCGGCGCAATCATCTTGCACGGGCCGCACCACTCGGCCCAGTAATCCACCAGCACCGGGGTTTCGGACTTCAGCACATCGGCTTCGAACGTGGCGTCGGTGGTGTGCTTGATCAGGTCACTGCTCATCGTGGTTCCTTGGAGGACATCACCCGATTTTCGCACAAAGCCTGACGCCGCGTGGTGGTGGAACCCCGGCGCGCCGGGGGCCGAACAAGGCGGGCAAGCCCCGCTTGTTCGCGGTTTGACGCCAGCCCGGCTTGGGTCCAATCGAGCGTCGCATCGATCACCATGCCATGGCCACCCCGATCCCACCCAGCCCCAAGCCGTCCGGCGCCGTGCGCCGCCTCGGCCGTTTTCAGCTTCTGCGCCTGTTGGGCAAGAGCGAGCGCACGATGCTGTGGCTGGTGGCCGACCCCCGGGTTGACCAGGAACTGCTGCTGGCCCTGCCACGCGGCAAGGTGGCCGATCCCGCGGCGCTGCGGGCCTGGCTGGACAACGCCCGCAAGGCCGCGCGCATCGACCACCCGGGCCTGGCCCATGTGGTGGAGGTGGGCGAGCACGAGCAGTGGCCCTATGTGGCCTACGAGCGTGGCCCGGCAGTGACCTTTGCCGAAAAGATCGGCCGCAAGGGCCTGCCACCGGCCGAGCTGGTGCCCATCATGCTGCAGGCGCTGGCCGGCCTGGCGTTTGCGCATGAAGCCGGGCTGGTGCACCACGATGTGCAGATGGCGATGCTGTTGCTGCAAGAAGGCGTGGGCTGCCGTTTGATGGGCGTGGGCGTGGCCTTGCCGCCGCCCGATGCCGGCCCGGATATGCAGGCCCGGCGCCGCGCCGCCGAGCGCGATGTACTCGCGTTTGGCCTGGTGCTGCACCATGCACTGGCAGGCACACCGGCGCTGGACATGGTCGACGTCTGCCAGGTGATCGCGCTGATGACGCCACTGGGCCGCGAGGTAGTGCGCTTGCCCCGCACCGGCCCGCACCCGCTGCCGGAGGCGCTGCGCGCGATCGTCAACCGCGCCACTGATCGCCAGGAGCGCCAGCGCTACCGCAATGCCCGCACTTTGGAGCGTGCGCTCAGCGGCTGGCAACGCAGCGCCGACGAGCCCGGCGGCGGGCCGCTGCTGCTGCTGATCGACCGCATGCGCAGCGCCGGCCTGCTGCCGTCGATGCAGGGCGCGCTGGCGCGGGCGTCGCGCCTGCCCACCACCGAAACCCAGCGCACCAGCGAGATGGCCGACATCGTGCTGCTGGACGTGGGCCTGAGCTTTGAGCTGCTGCGTGCGGTCAACAGCCCGCAGATGCGGGCGCTGATGGGCCCCGGCAACGGCGCGATCCTGACCGTGCGGCGTGCCATCACGATGCTGGGGCTGGACGGCGTGCGGCGTGCTGCCAACATGCTGCGGCCCTGGCCGGGCGCGCTGGCCGAGGCCCATGTGGCCGAGCTGTCGGCGCTGATCGAGCGGGTGCAGCTAGCCGGCCGGGTGGCGCGGTGGCTGCGCCCGGCGGGTTACGACGCCGAGCTGGTGCGGGTGCTGGCGATGCTGCAAAACCTGGGCCGGCTGGTGGTGCAGTACCACTTTCCGGAAGAAGCCGGCCAGGTGCGCCGGCTGATGCTGCCGGCACCACCGCCGCGTGCCGGCGAGCCCGAAGACCTGGGCATGACCGAGGAGGGTGCCTCGTTTGCAGTGCTGGGTGTGGATATCGACGCGCTGGGTGTGGCGCTGGGCCGGCACTGGGGTTTTGACGAGGTGGTGCTGCTGATGATGCGCCGGCTGGCGCCGACCGCACCGGTGCACCAGGCGGAAGCCGACAACGACTTGCTGCGCCTGACCGCAAGCTGCGCCAACGAGGTGGTGGATGCCCGCCTGGTGCCAGCCCACAACCGCCCAGCCACGCTGCAGCGCGTGGCGCAGCGCTACGGCCGGGTGCTGGGTGTCAGCCTGAGGGACGTGCAGCAAGCCGCGCTGGGCCTGGCGCCGGAAAAAGCCGAAGCCGAGGCGCCGCTGCTGGATGAATCACCACCGGCGTCGCAGGAGCGCGCTGTTTGATGCCAGCGCCGGTTGTTTCGCTACTGTCTGCGCCGCCGTCCGCGCCGCCATCCACACCGCAGCCGGGCACCCGGCTGGGCCGGTTCCGCCTGATCGCGGTGCTGGGCCGCGGTGCCCAGGCCATGGTCTGGCGCGCGCATGACGAGCGGCTGGACCGCGAGGTGGCGGTCAAGCTGCTGCTCACCCACAGCGCCGGACTGGCGCAACCGCTGAGCCAGTGGTTGCACGAGGCGCGGGCGGTCAGCCGGCTGGCGCATCCCCACATCGTGCCGGTGTTTGATGCCGACCAGATCGACGCCCAGTCATTTCTGGTGTTTGAGCTGGTGCCCGGGCAAACACTGGCCCAGGCCCTGCGCAGCAGCGGTGCGATGGCGGCGCGCCCTGCCGTTGAGCTGATGCTGGGCGTGGTGGATGCGCTGCGCGCGGCGCATGCGCTGGGCATCGTGCACCGGGATTTGAAACCGTCGAACATCCTGCTGGATGCCGATGGCCGGGCCCGGGTGATGGACTTCGGCATCGCCGCCAGGCTGGCTGGTGGCAGTGGTGAGGGCCTGCCCGCACTGCCGGCCGGCAGCATCGTTGGCACCCCGGGTTATTTGTCGCCCGAAGCTGCAGCCGGCGCTGCCGCGTCGCCGCAGATGGATGTGTTTGCCGCCGGACTGGTGCTGGCCGAACTGCTGGCCGGCACACCGCTGCTGGTTGAGCGTGATGCGATGACCGCGCTGCACCGGGTGCAGCACGAAGACCTGCAACTGCCAGCCCAGGCCGACGCCGATGACCGGCTGCGCGCGATCGTGCAGCGTGCCATTGCCCGCGCGCCGGCCGACCGCTACGACAGCGCGGCCAGCCTGCGTGATGCGCTGATGCAGTGGCTGGCACCCACCGACGACAGCGTGCCCGAGCCCAACACCGGCCAGGGCACGCTGGACTTTTTGCTGCGCCGGATGCGTCACAAAAGTGATTTTCCGGCGCTCACCCAGCATGTGTTGCGCATCCAGCGCCTGGCCAACTCCGACACCGACAACATCAATCTGCTGGCCGACGAAATCCTGAAAGACGTCGCGCTGACACAAAAACTGCTGCGCCTGGTCAACACCGTGGCCTACCGGCGCAACGGCCATGCGGTGGCCACGGTGTCGCGTGCGGTGGCGCTGGTCGGGCTGGCCGGCATCCGCAACATGGCCTTGTCGCTGGTGCTGGTGGAGCATATGAAGGACAAGGCCCATGCCCAGCGCCTGAAAGAGGGTTTTTTGCGCGCCTTGCTGGCCGGGCAACTGGCGCATGCACTGGCGGCGGGTGCGCGGGATGCCGAGGAAACGTTTCTGGGCGCGATGTTCTACAACCTGGGCAGCCTGCTCACCGAGTATTACTTTCCCGATGAAGCCGAGGCCATCCGCAGCCAGCTCAGGCTCACCGCCCCGGCCAGCGCGCCGCCAGGCGGCCCGCCGTTGCTGCCCGGGCCGGCCGCCGACCGTGCTGCGGAAAAAGCGTCGGTGCTGGTGCTGGGCCTGGGTTTTGAGGCGCTGGGCCTGGGTGTGGCGCGCCACTGGGGCTTGCCCGATGCCTTGCAGCGCTGCATGAGCCGGCCCGGCAGTGCCGCGCCTACCCAGCGGTTGGCCGACGGCCCGGGGCAGCAGCGCTGGCTGGTGGTGGCCGCCAACGAGATGGCCGACCTGCTGTGGTCGGGTGACGAGGCCCACCTTCCGGCGCAGATGGACGGCTTGGTGAAGCGCCACGGCCGGGCGCTGGACCTGAATCTGGCCGATCTGTGGCGTGCCGCCGCCCAGGCGCAGCAGGCGCTGGCGCAGATGGCGCCGGCGATGGGTTTGTCACTGCCCGAAGGCACACGCGCTGAACCGTTGCTGGCCGAGCCACCCGCCGTCCTGCGCCGCAGTGGCCCGCGTGAATGCCCCACCGAGCCGCTGCCACCTGCCGCCGCGCCGCTTCCCGGCGCGTTTGCCGCTGCCAGCGGCCGGGTGGCGGATGCACTGGCCGCCGGCATCAACGACATCACCGACACCTTGGCCGGCGACAGCTTCCAGCTCGGCGCAGTGCTGCGCATGGTGCTGGAGACGATGTACCGGGCGCTGGGCTTGCAGCGCATGGTGTTTTGCTTGCGGGACGGCGCCAGCGGCCGCTTGACCGGGCGTTTTGGCCTGGGCGACGGGGCCGCCGCGCTGTGCCCGCTGTTCCAGGTGCCGCTGAAGTGGCCGGCCGGCCAGACGCCAGATCTGTTTGGCGCGGTTTGCCTGAAAGCGCGCGACACCTTGATCAGCGACAGCCGGCAGGGCGCGGTGCTGCAGCGGCTGCCGCCGTGGTACCGCCAGCACGTCGACGCACCTTGTATTTTGCTGTTGCCGATGATGATGAAGGGCGTGCCGTTTGCGCTGATCTACGGCGACCAGGCCAAGGCCGGTGGCCTGCAGGTGGGCGAGCGTGAGATGGCGCTGCTGCGCAACTTGCGCAACCAGGCGGTGATGGGGTTTCGGCAATCCAGCACCCCGGCATGAGTTGCGCAAAAAGCGGGGTGGGGAGGGTGACGAGCCTTGCCCTCCATGTTGTGGAATCCAAGCTCATTAAAATCAACAGGTTATCGCTGCTTCTGGAAGTCGGGTGACACTGCCAGGTGACACACTCGGGCGGATCAT
>JANOBL010000371.1:0-2500 GCA_031411635.1 Betaproteobacteria bacterium | reverse complement strand
CCGGCCGCAAGCGCCCGCCATCTCCTCCTTTACCTGCGGCATCCGGTCACCCGGCGTCCTCGGCCCGGCAACAGCGGTGCACTTCGACAGTCTTGAAAACCTGCGAGCGCCGCAGCAGTGATGGAGCGTCGGGGTGGGTTGCCGTGTTTTGCGGAGGTAAAGGGGGAGGCGGCGGCCGCTTTTGGCCGTCGACGGAGGACACGGAGCAAAACACGGCAACCTGGCCCGGCGCTCACGCACAAGCCATCGAACGCCGGTTTTTGGCAGCTCACCAGGCCGAGCCCAAAGGCCCATCGACAGGATACTTTTGTATCAATCCCGCCAGCGGTCGGCGATCTCGGCCAACTGGCCCACGGTGGCCAGCAAGGCATCCACCACCGCCGGGTCAAAGTGCCCACCGGCGGCGTCGGCCACGCAGCGCAAGGCTTCGTCCGGGTCCATCGGCTCCTTGTACGGCCGCCGGCTGTTCAGCGCGTCGTACACATCGGCCACCGCCATCAAGCGGGCCGACAGCGGGATCGCTTCGCCGGCCAAGCCGTCTGGGTAGCCGCTGCCATCCCAACGCTCGTGGTGGTGGCGGGTGATCTGCGACGCGTAGCGCATGAACTCGCTGCCAGCTTGCGCCGCCGGTCCGGCGGCGGCCTGCAGCATCTGCCAGCCGCGCATCGAATGGGTCTTCATGATCGAGAACTCTTCCGGCGTCAGCCGGCCGGGTTTGAGCAGGATGCCGTCGGGAATGGCCACCTTGCCGATGTCGTGCAGCGTGGCCGCCTCGGCGAGCTGGTCGATCTGCGTCGGACTCAGCGGGTAGCGCACAGCGTCTTGCTCGCTCAGCCAGGTGGCCATGGTGTGCACATAGTCCCGGGTGCGCCGCACATGGTTGCCGGTGCCCTCGTCGCGAAACTCGGCAATCGACACCATGGTGTGCAGCGTGAAGTGGCGCAAACGGTCCAGCTCGTCCAGGCGGGCTTGCAGCTCGCGCTGCAACGGGTGTTGGCTGCACGCGCTGCTGGCTGCGCAGGCCGCAGGCATCAGCAACGCAGGGGGATCGATCTTCATCCCGTGGCTCCGGTTGGGGTAAGTGGGTGGCGTGATGGTGGCCCAAGCGCCCGTTTTGCGGTGGCCAGAAATGGCGGCCAATCACCGGCCAGCAAACGGGGACACCGCCCAGGCCGGCCGCTACGCTGCCGCCGGCACGGCTTTGGGTGGGACTTTCACATCGACGATTTGCAATTTCGCAATATGAAATTTAGAGATGCTGCGGTGCAGCAGGCCATTCCATCCCGCTGATCGTTGTTTCGCATCATGGAATTCAAGAGGCAAGCTGTTGATTTAATTGATAAACAATTTTAGTCTTCTATAAGACATAAGTCTTTCGCAAGCCAGCAGCAAAAGATACGCTTGCGGCACCGCTTCCCCCTTTTTTCTTGTTCCGCTTTCACCCCAAGGAGCCTTCATGAGCACACTGACCCGCGACCAGCAGATTGCTGCGATCGAAAAAGACTGGGCCGAGAACCCACGCTGGAAGGGCATCAAGCGCGGCTACAGCGCCGCCGACGTGGTGCGCTTGCGTGGCAGCCTGCAGATCGACCACACCTTGGCCAAGCGCGGCGCCAACAAGCTGTGGACGCTGATCAACACCGAGCCGTTTGTCAACTCGCTGGGTGCGCTGACTGGCAACCAGGCCATGCAGCAGGTCAAGGCCGGCCTGAAGGCGATTTACCTGAGTGGCTGGCAAGTGGCCGGCGACGCCAACAGCAATGGCGAGATGTACCCCGACCAGAGCCTGTACTCGGTGGACTCGGTGCCCAAGGTGGTGAAGAAGATCAACGCCACGTTTGCCCGCGCCGACCAGATCCAGTGGAGCGAAGGCAAGGACGATGTGGACTACTTCGCGCCGATCGTGGCCGATGCCGAAGCCGGTTTCGGCGGTGTGTTGAACGCCTTCGAGCTGATGAAAGCCATGATCGAAGCTGGCGCTGCCGGTGTGCACTTTGAAGACCAGCTTGCCGCCGCCAAGAAATGCGGCCACATGGGTGGCAAGGTGCTGGTGCCCACGCGTGAAGCCTGCAGCAAGCTGATCGCCGCCCGCCTGGCCGCCGACGTGATGGGTGTGCCCACCATCCTGCTGGCGCGCACCGATGCCGAGGCCGCCGATCTGGTGACCAGTGATGTGGACCCGATCGACCAGCCGTTCTTCACCGGCGAGCGCACGGTGGAAGGCTTTTACCGCAGCAAAAACGGCATCGAGCAGGCCATCAGCCGCGGCTTGGCCTATGCCGATTACGCCGACCTGATCTGGTGCGAGACCGGCACGCCCGACCTGGCCTTTGCCAAGCAGTTTGCCGACGCGATCCATGCCAAGTTCCCGGGCAAGCTGCTGGCCTACAACTGCAGCCCCAGCTTCAACTGGAAGAAGAACCTGGACGACGCCACGATCGCCAAGTTCCAGCGTGAGCTGGGCGCGATGGGCTACAAGTTCCAGTTCATCACGCTGGCC
>JANOBL010000370.1:0-13140 GCA_031411635.1 Betaproteobacteria bacterium | reverse complement strand
ATCGGCCGGGCTGGCCCTGGCGCCGGTGGCGGCCACCGGCCACGGCCGGGCGCTGGACCAGCTTGCCGGCGCGCTGCGTGGCCTGCCATTGCCAGTGATTGCGCGCATTGCCGACAACCGCTTGCTGCTGGATTTGCGCTGCCTGGAAGACCCGGCGCCGTTCTGCGCGCAATTGCCGTTGCTGCAACAGCAGTTGGCATGAGCCTCCCGGCTCGGCACGAGACACACGAGACGCATGCCAACACCATCCCTTGTGACGCTGCCGCGCTGAACACCGCGCAGGCCCGCCGGATGACGGTGGCCCTCACCGGCACCGCCGGCAAGGCCGACCTGCCGCTGCCGCATCAAACGGCGGCGCCGGGGCTGGTCATGCGGCAGCCAGGATGCGGCGCGCCAGGGCCTGGTGCTTGACGACGAAGTCGAAGCCCGCATCGGGGCTGTACATGTGGCCTTCCCATTCGCTGGACATGAAGCCCTGGTAGCCGGCCCGCTTGAAGCGCGGCAGGATCTCTTCATAGGGAATCGCCGGCTCGCTGCCGTGCTCGTCGAAGTCGTAGAACTTGCCGTGCACATGGATGACCTGGGGCATCAGTTCGTCCCACATGTCGGCCTTGCCGGGACTCAGGATGTTGAACATCACCGACAGCGCGCTGACCACTTCAGGTTTGGCCTTGAAGGGCTCGACGCGGCGGGCAAACTCGCCACGCTTGAAGCCGGGATCCCTGGGCAATGCCCACACTTCCAGGGCGATCTGGATCAGGTCTTCGGGCATGCCTTGGGCACGCAGGCTGTCCAGGTAGCTGGGCGGCACGGCCCGCGCGGTGGCGCCGAAGTCGGGGATGAAGCCCAGCAGCGGTGAGTTCGCCCTGGCATAGGCTTCGCGGTAGGCCAGCACCGGCGCTGAGGTGGGCCCCAGCGGCGCGTGAATCTCCGGGCCCATCTTGATGCCGTGCTTTTCGGCCAGCGGCAGCAGGCGGATCAGCACCTCGACCGGCGCCGCAAACTGGCAGCGCACCAGCGGAAAGCCCAGCTTGGCGGCGGCTTCGATCTGCGGTGCGTGATAAGCCACGGCTTCGTCGATGCTCATCATCTGGCCGCGCTTGATGGCCATGTCGGCGTTGATGCTCAGGCACGACGGCGTGAAGCCGTTCTCGGCCACCAGGTCTTTGAAGCGTGCCGCGTCGTCGTCGCTGATGTGCGGGAAGCCGCGGAAGGTCTGGTAGCCGATGACTTCCAGCCCGGGCCCCAGGCCCAGTGCCGCCACCTTGGCCAGCAACTGCGGCAGCGTCAGTTCCCGGCGGTGCCAGGCGTTGGTGAAGGCGTACAGCGTGGCGCCGGTTTTCATGCCGTGGTCTCCTGGGGCGTGGTGCCGCGCGTGACCCACACCAGCATCGGGATGTAGGGCGGGTAGAGCTTCATCAGCAGGCCCACGTCGGGGCGGGCTGCGGTGTCGAAGCCAGGCCAGTCCAGATGCAGGTAGGCCGAGTCCTGCACAAACCACTGCACCATGGTCAGCCCGGGCATGGCAGACAGGTCGTGCGTTCGGCCCTCCAGCACCAGCGTGGCACCGGCCAGCGGCACGGCCTGGCCGTTCACGTCCAGCGCGGCAAACTCCACCACCGACAAGGGCAAGCTGCGGTACCAGGGCAGGCGCAGGTCCAGCACCAAATGGCCTGGCCGGCATTGCGACAGGGCCACCCGGACCATCGAATCGCTGAAGGTGTTTTTCATGAGGGAACCTTGGTCCAGCGGCCACCGGCCTTGGAAGACCGTTGCGCCGCGTCGATGAACTGGACCCCACGCACGCCGTCGTCGACGGTGGGGAACTGCACGCCCTCGGGCGCGGGCTTGCGCTGGCGCGCGGCCACCAGCGCCTCGGCGATTTCGCCGTAGAGATTGGCAAAGGCTTCCAGGTAGCCCTCGGGGTGGCCACCGGGAATGCGCGACAGCCGGGCCGCGTCGGCCTGCATGGCCGCGGTGCCGCGGTTCAGGATGCGGGTGGGCTCAGCCAGCGGCGTGTAGCGCAACTGGTCGGGCTGGCGCTGGCGCCATTCCAGCCCGCCCTTGGCGCCAAAGATGCGCAGCTTCAGGTCGTTCAGGTGGCCCGGCGCCACCTGGCTGGCCCACAGCAGGCCGCGCGTGCCGCTGGCCCAGCGCAGCATCATCTGCACGTCGTCGTCCACCGCCCGGCCCGGCACAAAGCTGCTGAGCTGCGCGGCCACTTGCGCCACCGGCTCGCCCACCACAAAGTCCGCAAGCTGCCAGGCGTGCGAGCCGATGTCGCCGATGGCGCCGCCACCGCTTTGCACCGGGTCGGTTCGCCACGCGGCTTGCTTCTGGCCGCCTTGTTCGATGGGCTCGGCCAGCCAGTCCTGCGCGTATTCGACCTGCACCACACGCAACGCACCGAGCTGCCCTTCGCGCACCATCTGCCGTGCCTGCCGCACCATGGGGTAGGCGCTGTAGCTGTGGGTGACAGCAAACACCACGCCCTTGCGCCGCGCCAGCGCGGCCAGCCGCTTGGCGGCGGCCAGCGTGGCGCAGAGCGGCTTGTCGCAAATGATGTGGATGCCGTGTGCAATGAAGGCCTCGGCCACCGGCGCATGCAGGTGGTTGGGTGTGACGATGGCCACGGCCTCGATGCCGTCTTCGCGTGCTGCTTCGGCGGCAGCCATGACGCTGTAGTCGCCGTAGCTGCGCCCGGGCGCCAGGCCCAGCGCACGGCCCGACCGCTGGGCCTTGTCGGGCGTGGCCGACAGCGCACCCGCCAGCAGCACGTAGCGCTTGTCAAGCTGCGACGCCCAGCGGTGCACGACGCCGATGAAAGCGCCTTCGCCGCCGCCCACCATGCCCAGGCGGATGGGCGCCGGTGCAACCCAGGTTGTTGCCATCAAGCCGCCTTTGCCTTGAGCTGGGCGACAGCGTGTTCAACGGCACGCGCCGTCAGCGCCATGAAGGTCATCGACGGATTGACATTGCCGGCCGAGGCCATGGCCGCGCCGTCGGTGACATACAGGTTGGGCACGCCGTGCACCCGGTTGCGCGCATCCAGCACCGACTCGGCCGGGTTGTGGCCCATGCGTGCGCCGCCTTGCACATGCACCGTCAGGCCGGGTGTCGCGGCCACCCGCATGGCTTGCACGCCCACGGCGCCGGCGGCTTCCAGCATGGCCTTGCACTCGCGCATGGCGTCGGCCGTCATCTTCTCTTCGTTGTCGCTGCGCTTCACGTCGAAGCGAAGCTGTGCCTGGCCCCACTTGTCCTTGGCCGCAGCGTCCAGCGTGATGCGGTTGTCCTTGCGCGGCAGCACCTCGCAGGCGCCGCCCAGGTACACCACCCAGGGCCCCAGCGAGGCCAGGCGCTTCTTGAAGCCGGCGCCGAAGTCATCGCCGTCTTTGCCAGATTCACCGGCTTGATCGGTCCAGCCCATGCGCGTGCTGCCGCCCTGAATGACGTAGCCGCGGTCGAAGTCGATCCCTTCGTCACGACCTTTGAGGTTGCGAAAGCGCGGCATGTAGATGCCATTGGGGCGGCGGCCATAGAAGTAGCGGTCTTCCAGGCCCGGCAGCACGCCGAAGGCGCTGGCGCCGTCGTGGTCGCAGATGTAGCGGCCCAGCACATCGCCCTGGTTGCCCAGGCCGCTCGGGTGCCTGGCGTTGGTCGATTGCAGCAGGATCTTGACGCTGGCCTCGGTGCCGGCGTTCAGAAAGACCAGCCGGGCCGTGTGCGTGCTGCGCTCGCCGGTCTTGGCGTCGATCACCTGCACGCCGGTGGCGCGGCCGCTCTTGTCGTCCAGCAGCACGCGGTCGACGATGGTGTCGGTGCGCACGGTCAGCCGGCCGGTCTTCTGGGCGTCGGGCAGGCTGGCGGACAGGCTGCTGAAGTAGCCGCCAAACGAGCAACCGCGCTGGCAGATGTTGCGGTACTGGCAGGGCCCGCGGCCACGGTGCGGCTTGGTGAGGTTGGCGCTGCGGCCCACGGTCAGGTAACGGTCGGGCCAGCGTTCCTTGATCTTGGCACGCACCAGCTTTTCGGCGGCGGTCAACGCCATCGGCGGCAGCAGGTGCATGTCGGGAAAGTGCGGCAGGCCCAGGTTCTCGCCGCTGATGCCCACGTAGTCCTCGACGCGGCCGTACCAGCGTTCCAGGTCCTTGTAGCGTATGGGCCAATCGCTGCCGTGGCCGTCGGCCTTGTTGGCCTCGAAGTCCAGCGGGTTCCAGCGGTAGCACTGGCGGCCCCACAGCAGCGACCGGCCGCCCAGCACGCCGGCGCGGATCCAGGCATAGGGCTGTACCTGCACATAGGGCTGCTCGCTGTCCTTGACCCAGTGGTGCTTGTTGTCGGGCTTGAACTGGCCGAAGGGCTGCCGGCTCTGGATGGCATAGTCGCGTGCGATCTCGTCACGGTCGGCCTGGCCGCGCAGCTTGGCGTCCCAGGGTGTGGTCCATTCGGTTTCGTACTGCTGATGCTGCAGTGGGCGGCTGCGCTCCAGCACCAGCACCTTCAGGCCGCGCTCGGTCAGTTCCTTGGCCGCATAGCCGCCGGTCATGCCGGAGCCGACCACGATGGCATCGAATTCGGAGGTCTTCATGGTCGTGGTCACAGTTGCATCTGCCGGTTCCAGGTCTTCACGTCGACGTCGCCATCGAAGCGGCCTGGGACACGCACGTACGCCAGTTCGGCATTGATGCCGACTTCGCTGGTGAAGTAGCCGATGCTCACCAGATCGCGGGCCTTGTGAAAGAACGGCGCGGCGGGGTCGGCCACGCGGGCCGCCAGGCCGAAGCCACGGGCCGGCCGGTAAGCCTTGATGGCCTCGCGCAGCGCACCGAACACCTCCGCCTGCTGCGCCGCCGTGGCCTTGGCGAACGGCGTGTTGAAGCGCCGTTGTGCATCAGCGTCCAGCGCCTGCAGGCCTTCGGCAAAGCGGCTGCGCTCGGCGTCGTTCATCCAGTGCTGGTACATGTCGGCCACGAAAGCCGGCACACCAGCGGCCGTGGCACCCGGCGTATCGGTTGCTGGAATGATGGTCTCGGCCAGCGCCGCAAGCGTGGGCATCCAGGCCTCGGGCAGCGGTGCGCCGGGGGTGCGGCCTTCGGCCGCCAACGCGAGTTCAATCGCCAGCGAG
Source organism: Betaproteobacteria bacterium (assembly GCA_031411635.1). Lineage (GTDB taxonomy): Bacteria > Pseudomonadota > Gammaproteobacteria > Burkholderiales > Burkholderiaceae_C > Pseudaquabacterium. Next base: position 8,012 of record JANOBL010000370.1, on the reverse strand, counting down.
CCCCCCAGCACAAAGGTGGCGCCGGCCGCGCCGGCAATGCGTTGAAGCAGGGTGCGTCGGTCCATGGTCAGCCCAGTCCCAGCATGCGCCGTAGCTGTGCGGCGTCGGTGGCACCACCGGCAAAGTCGTCGAAGGCCTTGTCGGTGACGCGGATGATGTGGTCGCGGATAAAGGCTGCGCCTTCTGCAGCGCCTTGTTCGGGGTGCTTCAGGCAGCACTCCCACTCCAGCACGGCCCAGCCCTTGAAGTTGTACTGCGCCATCTTCGAGAAGACGGCCTTGAAGTCGACCTGGCCATCGCCCAGCGACCGGAAGCGCCCGGCCCGGTTTTGCCACGGTTGGTAGCCCGAATACACCCCCTGCCGGCCGCTGGGCCGAAACTCGGCGTCCTTCACATGCATGACCTTGATGCGCGGGTGGTAGATGTCGATGAAGTCCAGGTAGTCAAGCTGCTGCAGCAGGAAGTGCGAGGGGTCGTAGGCGATGGCCAGGCGGGGGTGGTTGTTGACGCGTTCGAGCAGCATCTCGAAGGTGGCGCCATCGAACACATCTTCACCCGGGTGCACTTCAAAAGCCAGGTCGCAGCCCGCGTCGTCGTAGACGTCCAGGATCGGGCGCCAGCGTTTGGCGAGTTCGTCGAACGCGGTTTCCACCAGGCCCGCCGGGCGTTGCGGCCAGGGGTACAGAAAGGGCCAGGCCAGCGCGCCGGGGAAGCTGATGCTGGCCGTCAGGCCCAGGTTCTTCGAGGCCTTGGCAGCCAGCAGCATCTGCCGCACGGCCCAGCGCTGGCGCTCGGCCGGCTTGCCACGCAGGGCCTCGGGTGCAAACACGTCAAAGGCTTCGTCATAGGCCGGGTGCACCGCCACCAATTGGCCTTGCAGATGGGTGGACAGCTCGGTGATGGCCACGCCGTTGGCCTGGGCGATGCCGGTGATCTCGTCGCAGTAGGTCTTGCTCCCGGCCGCTTTGGCCAGGTCGAACAAACGGGCATCGCCGCTGGGCAGTTGCACACCTTCGTAGCCCAGTGAGGCGGCCCACCGGGTGATCGCGTCCCAGGAATTGAAAGGGGCGCCGTCCCCCGCAAACTGCGCGAGGAAGATGGCCGGGCCCTTGATCGTCGTTGCCATGCCGTTTCTCGTTGTCAGCTCAAGGCCATGCGCTGCTTGCAGGTGGTGGTGGGCACCCAGGGCAGGTAGGAGATGCGCAGTTGCTCGGCCACGCTGACCTCGTGCTCGCCGGCGGCCAAGGCGGCCGGCGTCAGCACCGTGAGCGTGGCAACCTCGCCGAACTCCCAGCGTTCGGTGGTGGCAGCTTCCATCGCGTCGAGCGTGAAGGTCTTGCCGCGCAGGCTGAAGCGCACAGCCTCGCGCGGGAAGGGCGTGCCGTCCACATGGACCGCGATGTCCTCGACGATCGACAGCCATTGCCCGCGGTAGTAGGGCAGCCGGATGTCAAGTTCAAAACCGCCGGCCACGCCGCGCAGCGAGCCGGGAACGATGATGTGCTGGTCGTACATGGTGGTGTCCTTCAGGCGGCGGCCAGCAGCCGTTCAAACATCGCGTGCTGGCGGCGAACCTGCTCACGCCCATCCACCGGGAACGCGTCCTCGATGTGGCGCTGGCCTTCGTATTCGCTGCTCAGGTGGCCCGTGTAGCCACCTTCCACCAGCACCGGGATGATCTGGTCGTAGGGAATCGCCGGCTCGTTGCCGCTGTCGTCGATTTCGTAGAACTTGGCGTGGATGTGGAAGATCCACGGCATGAACTCCAGCATGCGGCGCGGGTGGCTCCAGATGTTGTGGCGCGTGGTCTCGGCCATTGCCAGGTCGGCCCCGTTGGCGCCCATCTTGCGGATGTCCATCAGCAGGTAGTCGGTGAGCACGCGGTGTTCGTGCGCGTCGAGGATGTACTCGACGATCTTGGGCGTGGCGCCCATGCGCAGGAAGCGGTCGCGCATCACCGGCGGGAAACGCTGTGTGAACATGCCCATGTCGGGGATGTAGCCCACATGGTCGGAGCCGGTGGCGCGCGTGATCTCGGTGTAGCGCAGGATCCAGGGGTGGTCGAAGTGAAACGGCGAATGCACCTCGATGCCCATGCGGATATCCAGCGCCTCGGCCAGCGGCACGCAGGCCACCACCACCTCGGGCGGCGTGTTGACGATGATGCGCACCACCTTGCAGCCCAGCCGGTGCGCCACGCGCAGGTCGCGTTGCAGGCTGGCCACCATCTCGTCGAAGCTGAGCTTGCGCTGCTTGTGCAACTTGGTGTCGAGGAACATGTCGTGGCACACCGGGTAGGCGCCATGGCGCTCAAGTGACCGGTACCAGCCATCGACCTGGGCCTGCGGAATGTCCGGGAAGCCGGTGAAGCTTTGCTCGGGCAGCACTTCGATGCCCTTCGCGCCCAGGCTGGACGCATGGGCGATGCAGTCGTCCAGCGTCATCTGGCGCAGGAAGACTTCGACCTGGTAGCTGTAGAGGCTGACGCCGCGTTTGATCTGATGGCTCATGGTTGTGCTCGCAAGAGGAAGAGGTCCGCCCACTTCAGGCCTGGTGGGCGCGGGGTGCGCCATTGCCGGCGCCTGCGCTGCGGTCAGTGCGACTGCGCAAGAGCGCAAAGGCCGCACACAGCAGCGACAGCACACCGAAGGCGACAAAGGCCGGTTTCAGGCCGCCCAACTGTGCGGCCACGCCCGAGACGATGGCCGGCGAGACGAACTGCCCGGCAAAGAAGGAACTTGCCCACACGCCCATGCCACGCCCGCGGTGCTCGAAGGCCAGCTTGCTCTGCGCCCAGACGATCAGCGAAGAGATGATCAAGCCCGAGCCCACCTGCTGCACGAAGGCGAACCCCATGGCCTGGTTGACGTCGGCGGCCAAGCCGATGCCGCCCAGGCCGATGCCGTAACACAGAAAGGTCAGCATCAACTGCACGGTGGAGCCGAAGCGGCCCGTGGCGAAGAACAGCAGGCCGCCCAGCGGCACACCGAAGCTGGGGATCGCGCTGATGACGCCGATGGTCTTGGGGTTGTCGACCCCCATCTCCTTGAGCACCAGCGAGAAGTTGATGACCTGCACGAAGTAGATGGTGGCCAGCAGCAGCGTCACACCGCACACCACGGCCATCACGCCAGCAGGGAAACGGCCGGCGCTGGCTGCAGCGGGGCGGTGCTCATGCGCTTCTTCCACCCTTTTCTGCGGTTCGTAGAGCCAGAAGTAAGAGGCCACGAAGATGGGCAGCGCGACGGCATAGACCGCAAAAGGCCATTGCCAGCCGTGCGAGGCCAGCCAACCCGACAGCACCAGCAGACCCGAGCCCAACAGCGGCCCCACAACCGCCTGCGCGGTGAGCCAGCGGCGCCGCGCCTGGATGTCGAAGTAGTCGGCCAGCAGCGTATTCGTCACCGTCAGGATGCCGGCTTCGGCGATGCCGATCAGCACCCGCCCCGCCACCACCATCCAGAAGCTGTCAACGACGAAAGGCACCAGGCCCCCGGCGCCGTAGAGCAGCATCGACCCCAGCATCAGGCGGCGACGGCCCAGCTTGTCGGTGATGACCCCGGCCACCGGCGCCAGCAGCGCGATGCAGGCACTGGGCGCGGTGATGAGCAGCGGCACCCAGAAGCGGGCGTTCTGCATCTCGCCCTTGAAGTGGCCGATCAACGTGGGCAGCGCTGGCGTCAGCGCGATGATGGCCACCACGGGCAGGAAACCCGTGAGAACCAGGATCCAGCCCTGGCGCCAGTCGGCAGTGCGGGTTTGGGCTGTGTTCACGGGCGGTCCTGCAGGTGGCGGTGATTTGCAGTGATGGCAGTGGTAGCCGTGGACGATGCAGGTCAGAAGGTGGCGCCAACGCGCACGCCAAAAGTGCGCGGCTCGCCGACGTTCAGCGCCCCCGGCAAACGCGTCTCGACCGTGATCTCGTCAGTGATGTTCTTGACAAAAGCCTGCACCGAGTACTTGTCGTCGGCGCTGCGCCAGGTCAGCCGCGCGTCGGCCTTGGTGAACGCCGGCTGCACATAGCGGGTGCCATAGTCGGTGCCATAGCTGCTGAGCAAATAGCCGCTGTTGTAGCGCAGCGAGGCTGCGGCCTCTATCGTCGCGCCGCTGGCCAGATCAAACAGGTGGGCGTAGCCCACACGCGCCGTCGTGCTGGGCGAGCGGTCCAGCCGCTGGCCGGTCCAGTCGACGACCACTGTCGGCGCAGAGATCGGGCGGTTGATGGGCTGGTAGATGCCGAAGCGGCTGCGGTTCAGGGCCGTGGCCACGTCCAGCGTGCCACTCGCGCTCAGGCGCCACTTGGCTTCCAGTTCCAGGCCAAGGATCCTGGCCTTGGCGGCATTCACCGTCTTGCTGTTGCAGGCCGAGGGCAGGTTGGGGTCGGTGCAGACGGTGGATGTCAACTGCAGGTTGCGGTAGTCGTAGGCAAAAGCCGACGCGCCCAGTTGCAGCCGGTTGTCCATCAAGCGGGACTTCAGGCCAAACTCCAGCGACAGCAGGTCTTCGGGCTTGTACGGCGCGGTCACCGCGTCGGCGTTGAAGCCGCCTGCCTTGTAGCCGGCAGAAAGGCTGCCATAGGCAAAGTGCTCCTTCGTCACATCCCAGTCCAGGCCCAGCTTCCAGGTGGTCTTGCTGAAGGTTTCGCTGCGGTCGAAAGGGGCTGCAGGGATGGTCAGGCCGCCGCCGCCAAAGGCGTCGCGCGCGGACTTCTTGTCCTTGCTGAAGCGCAGGCCCGTCACCAGGCGCAGCGCGTCAGAAAGGGCGAACGTGGTCTGCCCGAACACGGCCTGGGACCGGTTCTCCACCGTCGGCTGGAACTTCAGTTGGAAGGTGAAATTGGGATTGATGAAAGTGTTGTACTGGGTGTCACGGCTGATGTCTTCGTTCATCAAGAACATGCCAGCCACCCAGCTCAGGCGGCCTGGCTGGGTGGAGTTCAAACGCAGCTCGTGGGTGGTCTGGGTCGATTCGCCGGCCTTGGCATCACCCAGGAACGGGAAGCCATTGAACGGTCCGATGGAGCTGGCAGATACCGCGGACTTCAGGTATCCCAGTTGGTAGGTCAGCGCCACATCGCCGAAGCTGTGATTGGCTTCAGCCCGGAAGCCATTGTTCTCGTTCTTGCGGAAGGTGGCCTTGGCGTAGTACGGGTCCACCGTGCGCTGAATGTCGGACCCGCGGTCCACATAGACCGGGCTCAGCAGGTCATTCGGCCAGGTGGGGTTGCCGCCCTTCTGGGTGCCGTCGAAAAACGCGCGCAGCGGCACGGGCGTGAAGCCGTTGGCGTTGACCTTGCTGTACTCCGCAGTGAGCAGCAGGCTGGTCGCCGGCGAGAAAGTGAACAGGGCGTGCAGGCGCGCGGCCATGTCGTCCTGGTCTTCGAGGCCGACGCCACCGCCGCCCAACAGGTAGGAGTCACGCTTGTTGGCGCCAACGGCCGCGCGCAACGAGAGCAGGCTGTTGACCGGCAGGTCGATCGCAAACTCACCACGCCGGGCGTTGAAGTTGCCCAGTTCCAGGCTGGCCTTGCCACCGAGCCGCTTGCCAGGCTTGTTGCTGATGACGTTGATGGCGCCGCCCGTGGCGTTGCGCCCGTACAGCGTGCCTTGCGGCCCGCGCAGGACCTCGATGCGCTCCACATCCAGAAAGGACGAGAACTGCGATTCCGGCCGCCCGACGTACATGCCGTCGATGTGAAAGGCCGTGGACGGGTCGCCCTTCTCGGTGTTGTCGATGCTCATCACACCGCGGATGTTGATCTGCAATCGGCCCGTTTCCTGACCGATCTGCACGCTGGGGCTCAGGTCCTGCAGCGCGCGGGCGTCCACCACGCCTTCGGACTTGAGTGCATCGCCGCCCACCACCGACAGCGCGATGGACGTCTTGGACGCAAAGCTGCGGATCTTGTTGGCCGTCACCATGACCTCCTGCGTCCCGGCGTCCGGTGCACTTGCGGGGGCGGGCGGCGTCTGCGCCACAGCAGGCACGCAAGCGGCCAGCAGGCCGGCGATGGACAGATGCCGGCAAAGCGGCGAAAGGATCGAGGCGGTCAGCATGGTGGTCTCCAGGGCCTGTTTTCGTGGGCGATGCACAAGTCGTGGGGGCAGAGATCGGATGTTCGGCTCACCACGGCGGTTAAGGTAACCGTTTTCCTGATCTGCCCAAATCAGGACAAACCCGGCTTTGGTGAAAATTTGATCTTCGCCGCTTTATTTATCTGCATGAATTCATCTTTTTGCGGCACCGTTTTAGGCCAGGTAAGCCGTTTCCCAATAGCTCTCTGGCAGACACCCTTCACCGTGATGAGGTGGCCTCCAACCAGGCCTGGTCCGGTGTCTGGCACAACCGAATGCAGTTGCCAATGACCAGGGTCTCGCCCTTGCTGACGCTGCGGGGCCGCCATGCCGGCAACCCACCCGGTGGATCGCCGGTGCGGGCGAACCTGCGCCAGGTGGCACTGACCTGCGAAGCCAGGGCAAATGCCTCGCCGGTGCCGCCGGTGGCATCGGCGGCAAGGTGCAGGTCGGTTTTCAGCCCGTCGTGCACGGGCCGGCCCGGATGGGCCCGGGCCTGCGCATCGGCGCTGTCGGGCCAGCGCGGACGCACAGGTGGTGGCCGTTTGCCCGGCCTGCTGGCGCAGCCAGGCACAGCCCGGCGGCCCTCAAAGTATGCTTGCAGGATGACTGCCCGCCGCCGTGTCCGACCTGTGCCGCGATCACACGCTCGATGAAGGCTTTGCCGTCGATCAGCGAAGTGGCCAAACTCGCCGGCGTGTCGGTGGCCACGGTCTCGCGCGTGCTCAACAACACCAAGGCGGTCAACCCGGAGACCCGGCTGCGCGTCGAGCAGGCGGTGGCCCAACTGGGCTACCACATCAACGCCGCCGGGCGCAGCCTGGCCAAGGCACAGAGCTTCACGCTGCTGGTGTTGGTGCCGGACTTTTCCAACCCGTTCTACGCGCAGATCGTGCAGGGCGTTGAATCGGTGACGCGCAAGCACGGCTACAGGATCATGCTGTCGGACACATCGGACGGCGTGGCTGATGTCAGCTCGGCCCTCGCCTCGCTGTACAACCGCATGGTCGACGGCGTGATCAGCCTGGAGCACCTGGAGGATCACGGCGAGCTCATCACCCAGGTGCGCGAAATGCCCTGGATTAGCTGCTCCGAGTTCATGCCCGGCTCGGGTGTGCCGTATGTCAGCATCGACCACGGCCAGGCGGCGGTGGATGCCGTGCAGTACCTGATCAACAAGGGCCACCGCCGCATTGCATTGATCACAGCCGACGAAACCTACCGCTGGGCGCGGCTGCGCCGCGAAGGCTACGAACTGGCGCTCAAGCGCGCCGGGCTGCCGGTGGACCCGGCGCTGACCCGCACCGCCACCAGCACTGACTACGAAGCCGGCAGCCAGGCTGCGAGCGGGCTGCTGGCGCTGTACGACCCGCCCAGCGCGGTGTTCGCGGTGTCCGACACGCTGGCCATCGGCGCCATCAAGGCGCTGCGCCGCGGCGGGCGGCGCGTGCCGGAAGACGTCGCCGTGGTCGGCTTCGACGACCTGCCGCTGTCGGCCGTGTTCGAACCAGCACTGACCACCATCGCCCAGCCCATGCGCCAGTTGGGGGCCGAGGCCGCCGAAATGCTTTTGCAGCGTTTGGCCGGTGAGCGGCCAGCCCCGCGCACGCTGATGCACAGCATCGTCATCCGCGATTCGGCCTGAGAGCGCCCCGGCCGTGCGCATCCCGCGTCCCGTGTGACGGGGCGGCAGCGTCTCACCGGGCCAGGGCTTCGATCAGGCTGGCCGCGCCGTTTTTCAGGCTTGCGAAACGCATGGCCGAGACTCCCGTGGTGTGGCCTTTGTGGCCTTTGTGGCCTTTGTGGCCTTTGTGGCCTTTGTGGCCTGGGTGGCCTGGGTGGCCTGGGTGGCCTGGGTGGCCTGGGTGGCCTGGGTGGCCTGGGTGGCCTGGGTGGCCGGGGTGGCCTGGGTGGCCTGGGTGGCCTGGGTGGCCTGGG
>JANOBL010000369.1:0-5195 GCA_031411635.1 Betaproteobacteria bacterium | reverse complement strand
CGCGAAACCAGGTTGCGGTCGCGCCGCACCGCGTCGGCCTGGGCCGACCGCTCCAGCGAGGCCCGGCGCTCGGCAGACTCGCGCTCGGCCCGCTCCTCGGCGGTCAGCGAGGGTGGCAGCACGCGCTGCACCGAGCCGTCGCGGTTCAGCACCCGCTGCTCGCGCGCGACGCAATCGGCGATCGGCCGGTCCGAGGTCAGGCGCCGGCCCTGGCTGTCGATGCAGGTGAAGATGCCATTGCCGCTGGCCGCCGCGCTGGGCTGGGCCACGGCGGCCAGCGGGCCCGCAACCAGCAAGCAGGCCAAGCCCAGGCGGGCACGCAGGCGGGCGCGCGGGCGGTTTTGCCTGCGGCAAGGCCATCGGTTCGGCGCCAGGCTCAAATCACACCCCATATCGATCGCGGTATGCCGTGACGCGCGGCAAATGCAGCGCCAGCTCGGCGGCGCTGGTTGATTGCAGATACTGCAGCAGGTCTTGCAGCGTGGCAATCGCCGCCACCTGCAGTTGCAAGGTGTTGCGGACGTATTGCACGGCGGACCAGCGCATGTCGGCGCCGCCATCGCTGGCCTTCTCCTGCCGGTCCAGCGCAATCGCCACGCCGGCGGGGGTGGCACCGGCGGCCTGGATCAGCGCGATCGACTCGCGCACCGAGGTGCCGGCCGAGATCACGTCATCGATGATCAGCACCCGGCCGCGCACCGGCGCGCCCACCAGCGTGCCGCCCTCGCCATGGTCTTTGGCCTCTTTGCGGTTGTAGGCAAACGCAACATTGCGGCCCAGCCGCGCCAGCTCGATCGCCAGCGCTGCGGCCAATGGGATGCCCTTGTACGCGGGGCCAAAAATCATGTCGAACTGCAGGCCGGAATCCACCAGGCGGCGTGCATAAAATCCGGCCAGCCGGCCCAGCTTGGCGCCGTCGTCAAACAAGCCGGCATTGAAGAAATACGGCGACAGCCGGCCGGCCTTGGTTTTGAATTCACCAAAGCGCAGCACCCCCGCCTCAACGGCAAACTGCACAAAATCCAACGCCAGGCCCGTGGTTACGGCTGTGGCGGCGGTGGTGCTCATGTTCATGGAGTTCCCTTGGCTTTCAGACTCGTCACCCTCAACCTGAACGGCATCCGCTCAGCGGCCAACAAGGGCTTTGTCGAATGGGCGGCCCAAGCGGGCGCGGATTGTATGGGCGTGCAGGAGATCAAGGCCCAGGCTGCGGACCTGGCTGGCCGCTTCGACACCGTGGCCGGTTTGACCGGGCATTTTCACTTTGCTGAAAAAAAGGGTTACTCGGGGGTGGGCCTGTACAGCCGCAAGACGCCCAGCCGGGTGATTGTGGGGCTGGGCAACGCCGATTTTGATGCCGAGGGGCGTTATGTGGAGGCCCAGTTCGACAGCCCCAAGCGCAAGCTCAGCATCATTAGCTGCTACTTTCCCAGCGGCTCGTCGGGCGATGAGCGGCAGGCGGTGAAGTTCCGTTTCCTGGACCATGTCTACCCGCATCTGATGGTCTTGAAGGCCGAGCGTGAGTTCATCCTGGTGGGCGACATCAACATCGCGCACAAGGAGATCGACCTGAAAAACTGGCGCAGCAACCAGAAGAACTCGGGCTTTTTGCCCGAGGAGCGAAGCTGGTTGACCCGTTTGCTGGAAGAAGCCGGGCTGGTGGATGTGTTTCGCACGCTGAACCCGCAGCCCGAGCAATACACCTGGTGGAGCAACCGCGGCCAGGCCTGGGCCAACAACGTGGGTTGGCGGCTGGACTACCACCTGGCCACGCCAGGCCTGGCCGCACTGGCAAAGCGGGAAGCCATCTACCTGGACCAGCGCTTCAGCGACCACGCGCCGCTGACGATCGACTACGACTTCACGTTGTGACCGGCCGCTGTGGGATCGCCAAACCCCGCTGCACCGCCGGGCGCGCCAGAAACGCTGCCAGCGCACGCGTGACCTCGGCAAAGTCTGCCATGCCCACCAGATCACCGGCCTGGTAGAAGCTGAGCAAGGTGTTGACCCACGGAAACACCGCGATGTCGGCGATCGAATACCCATCGCCCATGATCCAGGCCCGCCCGGCCAGCCGCTGGTTCAGCACCGCCAGCAGGCGTTTGCACTCGGCCACGTAGCGGTCGCGTGGGCGCTTGTCGTCAAAGTCCTTGCCGGCAAACTTGTGGAAGAAACCAAGCTGGCCAAACATCGGGCCGATGCCGCCCATCTGGAACATCAGCCACTGGATCGCCTCGTAACGCCGGGCCGGGTCTGGCGGCAGCAACTGGCCGGTTTTGTCGGCCAGGTACAGCAGGATGGCGCCCGATTCAAACAGCGCCAGCGGCGCGCCGCCCGGACCCTGCGGGTCCAGGATCGCCGGGATCTTGTTGTTCGGGTTCAGCGACAAAAACTCGGGCGACAACTGGTCGTTGCTGTCAAAGCGCACCAGGTGCGGCTCGTAGACCAGGCCGGTTTCCTCCAGGCAGATCGACACCTTGACGCCGTTGGGCGTGGGCAGCGAATACAACTGCAGCCGCTCAGGATGGGCGGCGGGCCATTTGCGGGTGATGTTGAAGTTGGACAGTGCGGTCATGGGGTGGGTTGCTGGCAGCGGCGGGAGGATGGGATTGTCCGCCGCCAGTCCGCCGCCCATCCGCCACACGCGCAAGACAGCGGCTTTTATACTGGTCGGCTGGCTGTGTTATCAACCTCAGGACGAACCCACCGCGCCCCATGCAACCCGTGATCCGCAGCCTGCTTGAGACCGACCTGTACAAGTTCACGATGTGGCAGGCGATGCTGCACCGCCATCCGCAGACCCAGGCCGAGTACGTGTTCATCTGCCGCAATGCGCGCGACTACCCACTCACGCATTTGATTGGCGAGCTGAACGAGCAGCTTGACCACTTGTGCTCGCTGCGTTTCCAGCCCGATGAGCTGGCTTACCTGGCCGGGCTGCGCTTCATCAAGAGCGACTTTGTCGATTTTTTGCGCATCTTCCAGTTCCAGCGCGATTTCATCGAGGTGCGCGACCACGACGGCACGCTGGAGGTGGTGGCGCGGGGCCCGCAAGTGCATGTGATGGCGTTTGAGATCCATGTGCTGGCGATCGTCAACGAGCTGTACTTTCGGCGCTTTGACCAGGCCCCGGCCTTGGCCGAGGGCCGGCGCCGGCTGGCCGACAAGGTGCGGATGCTGCGCAAGTTTGGCCAGGAGCCCAAACGCCGCAACCCGTTCGAGTTTTTTGACTTTGGCGTGCGGCGGCGCTTTTCGGGCAACTGGCACCGCGAGGTGGTGGCCACCTTGGCGCGTGAGGTGCCGGCGTACTTCAAGGGCACGTCCAACGTGCTGCTGGCGCGCGACCTGGGCCTGGTGCCGATCGGCACGATGGCGCATGAGTTTTTGCAAACCTACCAGGCGCTGGGTGTGCGGCTGAGGGATTTTCAAAAGGCCGCGCTGGAGAGCTGGGTGCAGGAGTACCGCGGTGACCTGGGCGTGGCGCTGACCGATGTGGTGGGCATGGATGCGTTTCTGGCCGACTTTGACCTGTACTTCACCAAGCTGTTTGACGGCCTGCGCCACGATTCAGGCGATCCGGTGCTGTGGGGCGAAAAAGCGCTGGCCCACTATGCCCGGCTGCGCATCGACACCCACACCAAGCGGCTGGTGTTCAGCGACGGGCTGACCTTGCCCAGGGCCTTTGAGCTGTACCGCCACTTTGCCGACCGCACCCAGCTTGGTTTTGGCATCGGCACCAACCTGACCAACGATGTGGGCCTGCACACCTTGCACATCGTGATGAAGCTGACGCATTGCAACGGCCAGCCGGTGGCCAAGCTGTCGGACAGCCCGGGCAAGATCCAGTGCGAGGACCAGATCTTTCTGGCCTACCTGCGCCAGGTGTTCAACGTGCCGGTGCTGGGCTGATCCAGCCACCGCAACAAGGTTTGGTACAGGCGCTGCGGCTCCACCGGTTTGCTGATGTGGTCGTTCATGCCGGCGGCCAGGCAGGCGGCACGGTCCTCGCTGAAGGCGTTGGCGGTCATCGCCAGGATCGGCACCTGCGCGCGCCCCGGCAGCTTGCGGATGGCGCGGCAGGCTTGCAGGCCGTCCAGCCCGGGCATCTGCACATCCATCAGGATCAGTGCATGGGCTTGCGCGCCGGCCCGCTCTACCGCCTGCAAGCCGTTGTCGGCCAGGTCCACCACCAGGCCCACCTGGCGCAGCAGCTCGCAGGCCAGCATCTGGTTCACCGGGTTGTCCTCGGCCAACAGCACCAGCGCGCCGGCATGGGCCTGGCGCAGCGCTTGCTCGGCGCCGTCTGCGCAGGCCGCATCCGGCAGGGGGGCGGGCGCCAACGGCGTGGCCACGCTGCTGGCCGGTTGCAGGCTGGCGGTAAACCAGAACACGCTGCCCTCGCCTTCCCGGCTGTCGGCGCCCACCTCGCCGCCCATCAGCGTGGCCAGGTGGCGGGTGATGGCCAGCCCCAGGCCGGTGCCGCCAAAGCGCCGGGTGGTGGAGCTGTCGGCTTGCTCGAAGGCATTGAACAGCAGGCCCAGGCGCTCGGTGGCGATGCCGATGCCGGTGTCGTGCACGGCCAGGTGCAGCCGGCAGTGGCCGGGCGTCGGGCCGTCCTGCAGCCGGCAGTGCAGTTCGATCCGGCCGCGGTCGGTGAACTTCACTGCGTTGTCCAGCAGGTTGAGCAAGACCTGCGACAGCCGGGTGGGGTCGCCGCACAGTTGGGCGCCGCCGGCATGGTTATGCAGCACCAGCGCCAGGCCTTTGTCGCGCGCCCGCCCGGCCACCAGCTCGATGCCGCGGGCCAGCAGCGCGGCCAAGTCAAAGTCGATCTGCTCCAGCGTGAGCTTGCCCGATTCAATCTTGGACAGGTCCAGCACACCGTCGATCAGGCCCAGCAAATGCTGCACCGCGGCTTCCACGGTGCGCAGGCGGCGGCGGGTCAGCGCATCGCTGGCGTCGCGCTGCAGCAAGTGCACCGTGCCGGTGATGGCGTTCATCGGGGTGCGGATCTCGTGGCTCATGTTGGCCAGGAACGCACTCTTGGCCCGGTTGGCAGCCTCGGCTTTTTGCGTGCGCTCGGCCACCAGCGCTTCGAGGTGGTGGCGGTGCCGCGCCAGCTCGGCCAGGATGTGGTGGCGCTCGGTCATGTCGCGCAGCAGGCCCAGCACCGCCGGCCGGCCCTGAAACAGAAA
>JANOBL010000368.1:0-2907 GCA_031411635.1 Betaproteobacteria bacterium | reverse complement strand
CGACGTCCATGCCGTTGTGCGACAACAGCACCACCACCCGGGCACCGGCGGCACGCGCTTCGTCGGCATTTTTTTGCAGGCTTTCCTCCTGGATGCCGAAGCCCCAGTCGGCCATCAGATAACGCGGATTGGCGATCGGGGTATACGGAAACGCCTGGCCGATGATCGCCACCGGCACACCGTTGATGGCGCGCATCGCATAGGGCGCAAACACCGGGTCGCCAAAATCGGCGGTGTGGATGTTTTGCGCCAGAAACTCGATGCTGCCTTTCAAATCCTGCTCGACGATCTGCGTCACCCGCGCCATGCCGTGGGTGAACTCCCAGTGGCCGGTCATCAAATCCACGCCCAGCAATTGGCTGGCCTGCACCATGTCTTGTGCGCCGGTCCACAGCGCGGTGGCGCTGCCCTGCCAGGTGTCGCCGCCGTCCAGCAGCAGTGCGCCCGGCCGGCTGGCTTTCAGTTGTTTGACCAGCGTGGCCAGGTGCGCAAACCCACCCACCTGGCCGTAGCGGCGTGCGGCGGTCTCAAAATCCAGCGGCGTGAAGGCAAACGCCAGTGCCGAGCCGGCCGGCAGCCCGGCGGCCTTTAGCAAATGCTGGCCCACCAGATGCGGCCAGCGGCCCTGCATATTGCCCAGCCCCAGGTTGACGCTGGGCTCGCGGAAATGGCTGGGCCGCAATTGCGCATGGCAATCGGTCATGTGCAGCAGCGACACATTGCCAAACGGCTTCAAGTCGTACAGCCCCGCCTGGGCAGTGGCGGTGTCGGCCTGCGCGTGGCGCGCCAGGCCCATGCCGGCCACCGCCGCCGCGCCCAGCACCTGCAGAAAATCGCGCTTGCCCAGGCTCACTGGTTGACCGGGGATCGTGGGTCCAGCAGCAGCGCCATCAAGTGGCGGAGCTGGGTTGGGTCCAGCAGCCCGGCATGGCCAAAACGCGGCATGTTGGAGCAGGCGGCGTAGGCCTTGCTGTTCCACAGCTTGCCCCAGGTGTATTGCACGATGGCCGCGCTGTTGGGGTCGGCCACGTCTTTTACACCGCGCAGCTTGCCGTAGTTGTACAGGCTGGGGCCGATGGTGCCAAAGCTCAGCTCGGCCTTGCCGATCTGGTGGCAGTTGTAGCACTGCGCGCCGTTGGCGCTGGGTGCGGTGCTGGCATCGGTCCAGGTCATGCCGCGGCCACTTTGCGCCAGCTTTTCGCCCTCGCGCCAATCCCCCAGGTACTGGCCATCGCTGGGCCAGCGGATGCTGGCCAGCGCCTCGGCCTCCACCTGTTTGGCCAGGGCGTCGGGCGGGGGCTTTTCAGCGGAGCAGGCTTTCTGGCCCAGGTCCTGGTCCAGCCGGTCCAGCGTGGCAATGCCCAGCGGGCTGAACGAGGCCTTGATCATCGCCAGCGCCTGGGCGTCCAGCGCCTCGGGCGATGGCTGGCTGGCGCAGCCGGCGAACAACAGCGCGGTGATGCCGGTCAGGGCCAGCAGCGTGGGTTTGCTTGGCAGGCGCATGCGGGGATGCTCCGGGGTTGTCAGCGCTTCAACGCTGGGGCCACCGCCTCGGCGCCCCTGGCGTTGACGCCCATGTAAACGCCCAGCGCAATCGTCACGTCCGACGCAAAACCGGGCACCGGAAAGCGCTGCTGGCGGAAACAATCGTTCAGCCGGCGCTGCATCGTCCACAGCTCGCCGTTGGACACGCGGTAAGCCGGCCAGGCCGCAAAGCCGATGCCGTCGCCCGGGTTGCCGGTGAGTTTGGGCAGGTCTTGCAGGCGTACACGTTTTCCCTCCTCCCCATGGCAAGTGGCGCAGGAAAAATCCATCGGCCCACCACGAAAGAAAAACGCCCGCTTGCCCAACTCGTAAAAACGGCGCTCTTCGGCATGGGCTTGGGGCAGTGCAAAGCGCTGGCCGCGCGACTCGCCCGAGACCCAGGCTGCCAGCGCCGTCAGCGTGGCCTGCTCGCCCTTGTCGAAGCCGGTCTTGGCGATCTCGGCCGCGTTGAAGCCCTGCAGGCTTTCCATGCAGCTCAGCAGCCGCGATTCCAGATCCTGCACCCGGCCGGTGTCGGCAAACCAGCGTGGCAACTGCACCCAGACGCCTTTGACCACGCCCGGCCCCAGGCCCAGATCGCAGCGCTGCAGGCTGGTATTTTTGGGGCCGCGTGGGGTTTTCCAGAGGTCTTCGCCCTTGGCCTCAAACAGCTCGGCCGGGTTGCCGTCTTCCAGCATCTTGCGGTATTCGGCAATGCCGTCTGCGGTGGATTTTTGCGCCTGTGCCTGCCTCGGCGCAGCCAACACTGCAGTAAAAACAGCGGCCAACACAGCGGCCAAAAGCTTGGGGCGGTTCATCAGGCTCAAACCACGCTGGCTTCGTCGCTGCGCTTGTCGCCCCGGTTGTCGGTCCAGGTGACGCTGATCTTGTCGCCTACCTTGGCGCCCTTGATCACAAACTGCAAAAACGGGTTCTTGGCAATCGACGGCCCCCATTGCGCGGTGAGCACTGGCTTGCCGTTGTGGGCCGCGCTGACCTCCTGGATGAACCAGGCCGGGATGGTCTTGCCGGCGGCGTCCTTGCGCTGGCCGGTTTCCATCTCGTGGCCCATCAGCACCCGCACGGTGGTCTTGTCGCCGCTGGCCTGGGCGCGGATTCGCATGGGGTCTGCCATGGTCTTGCTCCTTTGGTGATTTGAGAGAGAGAGCCCGGCTTACCCGCCGCAGCCGCCCAGCGTGACCTTGATCTCTTTTTGGGCATACAGCACCTTGCCATCGGCCAGCACCGCCACCGCCAGCACGTTGGACGACTGGCCCATCTTGACCCGGGTCGCAAACGCCGGCTCCAGCGTTTCGCTGACCTCGAACACCGCGCACAGCATGCTGGGGTTTTTTTCCACCAGCACCAGCAGGCGTTTGACGC
>JANOBL010000367.1:0-4359 GCA_031411635.1 Betaproteobacteria bacterium | reverse complement strand
CGGCCCACCAGCGCGCCGCCGGCCACCGCCACCTGGCTGGACTGGCCGGCAAGCTGGGTGGCCGCCTGGGCCGCCACCGCGCTGTTGCGCACCGTGGCGTGCAATTGCTCCATCGACGACGCCGCCCGCTGCAGGCTGGCTGCCGCCTGCTCGGTGCGCTGGCTCAGGTTGGCGTTGCCAATCGCGATCTGGGCCGACGCGGTGTTGACCAGATCGCCGGTGGATTTGATCTGCGCCACGATGCCGCCCAATTGCTGCATCGCCTGGCCCAGGGTGCGGGCCATGCGGCCGATCTCGTCGTCGGTGTCCACGACCACACGGTGGCTCAGGTCGCCATTGGCCAGCGCTTCGGCCGCAGCCTGGGCCACGGCCACCGTGCGCACGGTGTTGCGGGTGATCGTGAGCATCAGCCAGGCCACAAACAGCGCGGTGGTCAGCATCACCAGCAGCACCCCGACGAGGATGTTGCGCGATCCGGTGGCGCGCCGCTCCAGGGTTTTGCTCATGATGTCGAAGCTGACATCGACCAGCTTGAACTGGGTGTCGATGTAGCCGGTCATCGTGGCCAGGTAGTCGACCGACGGGTGATCCAGCGTGGTGGCGTCGATCACCTTGTCCAGCACCAACTTTTGGGCCGCCGCAGCGACCTGTCTAGCCGCCTGGCGCGGGCCGGCCAGCGTGGCCGTCAGCGTGTCGTCGGCGGCCTCGGCATTTTGGTAAAAGCGGTCCAGGTCACTGGCCAGCACGCCGATCTGCTCTACCGTGGCTTGCAAGCAGGCGCGCTCGGCTTCCGACATCGCCGCGCGCTGCAGGTACAGGCTGCCGCGGGCCCGGCTTTGGCCCATCACCTCGGCCATCCTGGGCAGCGCATGCACCACCGCCGCAATCACGTAATAGGTGCTGGCATCGCGGTCCAGCATCAGCAGGGACCGGTCGGCCACATCCTTGAGCAAGCGCATTTCGTCGGCCACCAACTGGGTGTGTTGCTCGTAGCTGGCAGCGCCATCGATGGATTTGCTGGCCAGCGCCTGGCGCAAGGCCGACCATTGCCGCTGCACCGCCAACCGCCGCTCGGCCAGCACGCCGCCGGGGTATGCACCGGTGCTGTCCAGCGTGGCGGCCAGGGCCTGGTCCAGCTCTTTCGCCCGGGCCTCGCGGGTGGCTTGCAGGCTGTTGTTGCCACCCAGCCAGACCGCGCTGACACCGCGGTGGATCTGCGTCAAGCGGATCAGCTTGAGCAAATCGCCCACCGGTTGCACACCGGCGTTTTCGCTGTTGGCCACCGCCAGCGTGCTGAGCTGGTCGCGCACCAGCAGCACGGTGGGCGGCAGGCTCATGGTCAAGGCCAGCGCGGCGATCAGCAAAAACTTTTGCCCGATCTTCAGGTCTCGAATGATTTTCATGCGCTGCGGCCTTGTGCGGCGGCTTGCAACGCAAACCTCAAACCCAGGAGGGGCTGCTGCGCCAAGCGTCCGATTGGCAGGGTTGTCGGCGCGGCCGGCACGGTCCTGAGGGCAATCAAGAACCCCCGACAGGCTTTGTCGGCCTGTCCCCAGGGCTGCGCCGGCGTTCAGCCGGCGGTATTGACCAGCGTGCGGCCGCGCACCTCGCCGGCCAGCAGCCTGGGCGCGTAGTCGATTGCCGCGGACAGGCCGATCTCGGTGGTGATGGTTTCGAGCTGGGCCAAATCCAGGTGGCGCGCCAGCAGGGCCCAGGCGCTGCTGCGCAGGCGGTTGTCGACAAACACGCTGTTGATGCCGTACAGCGTGACGCCGCGCAGCTTGAAGGGCTTCACGGTGGTTGTAAAATCCCCGCCCTGGGCTAGGCCGAAGGCCGCCACCGCACCGTTGAAGCGGGTGCTGGCGCAGGCATTCGCCAGCGTGTGGCTGCCCACCGTGTCCACCACCCCGGCCCAGGTTTCTTTTTGCAGCGGTTTGCCCGGTGCGCTGAACTCGGCCCGGTCGGCGATGCGCGCTGCGCCCAGGCCGGTCAGGTAAGCGGCCTCCTGCGGCCGGCCGGTGGACGCCACCACCCGGTAGCCCAGCGCGCCCAGCAGCGCCAGCGCGATCGAGCCCACGCCACCCGCCGCGCCGGTCACCAGCACCTCGCCATCCCCCGGCTGCAGGCCGTGGCGCTGCAGCGCCTGCACACACAGCGCGGCAGTGAAGCCGGCGGTGCCGATGATCATCGCGCTGCGGGCGTTGAACGGCGCCGGGATCTTCAGCAACCAGCCCGGCTGCACCCGCTGGCGCTGGGTCAAACCACCCCAGTGGTTTTCGCCCAGGCCCCAGCCGGTGACCACCACCGCATCACCCGGCAACCAGGCCGGGTCGTGGCTTTGGGATACCGTGCCGGCCAGGTCGATGCCGGGCACCAGCGGCCAGCTCCGCACCACCGCACCACGGCCGGTGATGGCCAGTGCGTCCTTGAAGTTCAGCGTGGAATACGACACGTCCACCGTGACCGTGCGGCTGCTGGCATCGGGCAACTGGGCGTCGTCCAGGTCGGTGTAATCGGCCTGGGTTGTTTTGGTGGCGGTCTGGCTCAGCAGGATGGCTTTGAACATCGGGGGCTCCTCGGTGACTGGACCAGCATTCTGGCGGGCTCAGCCGTGCCGTGCCGCCCAGCCGGCGATGATGCTGTGCAGCCGGTCCAGCCCATCGGTCAGCGCGGCCGGCCCGGGCTGCAGGATCAGCGGCGATTTCACCTCGTGCAGCTCGTTGTTTTGCAGCGCCGGCACAGCGGCCCAGCCCGGCCGCGCCAGCACATGCTCGGGCCGGAACTTCTTGCCGCACCACGAGCCGATGATCAGATCGGGCGCCTGCCGCACCACCTCCAGCGCATCGGCGACGATGCGGTCGCGGCCCAGCGAGGCCAGCGCCCGCTGCGGAAAGATGTCGTCACCGCCCGCCACACCCACCAACTCGCTGACCCAGCGGATTGCGCTGATCTGCGGCACATCCCATTCCTCAAAGTACACCCTGGGCCGGCGCGGCAGTGCGGCGGCCGCATTGCGCACCTGCTGCACATGGGCGGCCAAACTGTCGGCATAGGTATTGGCCGCGTCGGCCACGCCTACCAGCGCACCCAGCCGCCGCACATAGCCCAGGATGCCGGTTATCGAGCGGTGGTTGCTGATCCACACCTCCACGCCGGCGCGGATCAGCGCGGCGGCGATGTCGGCCTGCATGTCGGAAAAGCCGATCGCCAAGTCGGGCTGCAAGGCCAGGATCTTGTCCAGCTTGGCCGTGGTGAAGGCGCTGACCCGGGGCTTCTCGTGCCGGGCCTGGGGCGGCCGCACCGTGAAGCCGGAGATGCCGACGATGCGGTGTTGCTGGCCCAGTGCGTACAGCACTTCGGTGGGTTCTTCGGTCAGGCAGACGATGCGTTGGGGCAGGGCGCTCATGGGCCTATTTTCAGCGCGGCCGGTGGGTCGGTGCCGCTGTTCTGGCGTGATACAACCTCAGCCCCCGTGCTGCGCAACACCACGCGCTGCAAGCTGCCCACCATGCCGCTGCCCCTGGTTCTGATCGTTGATGACAACCCCGAGAACCTCACCATCATCGGTGAGCTGCTGCAGCCCCAACACGCGGTGCGGGTGGCCAACTCGGGCATCAAGGCGCTGCGGCTGGCGCGGCTGCTGCCGCAGCCCGACCTGATCCTGCTCGATGTGATGATGCCCGAGATGGACGGCTACCAGGTGCTGCGCCAGTTGCGTGAGCAGCCCGAGACCGCCGACATCCCGGTGATCCTGCTGACCGCGCTGAACAGCCCCGACGACGAAGAGCGTGGCCTGCTGCAAGGCGCGATGGACTACATCACCAAGCCGATCCGCCCGCCGATCTTGCTGGCGCGGGTGCGCACCCAGCTTGCGCTGCGCCAGTCGAATGAGCTGCTGCGCCAGCGCAACACCTGGCTGGAGGCCGAGGTGGCGCGCCGGGTGGCCGAGGCTACCGGGCGCGGCGCCGCATGAGCACCGATCCAGCGGCCGATCCAGCGGCCCATCCCCCGCACGCGCACACCGCGGCGGCCTGGCGCCGTTTTCTGTTCGACCAGGCACCCGAGGCCAACTACCTGCTGGACGACAGCGGCCGGGTGCTGCAGGCCAACCCCAGTTTTGCGGCGCTGCTGGGCCTGGATGCCAAAACCGCGCTGCAGCAGCGGCTGTGGCACTGGGACCTGGACTATGCGCAGCCGCGTGCGCTGGCTGTGCTGGCGCTGGACGAGCCGGCGGTCAGCCGCTTCGAATCGCGCTGGCAGCATGCCAACGGCAGCGTGCTGCAGGTGGCCACCCGCATCCACCGGGTGCGGGTGGCCGGGCAGCGGCTGGTGTTTTGCAGCAGCCGCGATGTCACGGCC
>JANOBL010000366.1:0-2654 GCA_031411635.1 Betaproteobacteria bacterium | reverse complement strand
CCCGTTTCGCCACTGAAGTTGGCGCGGACTGCGGCGCCTTCGGCCCCTCATCAGGCACGACCCGGCTTTCTGTCCCTGCGCCTTCGGCGCTGTGCAGATGCAAGGTGCCGCCCAGCGCAGCCAGCACCTTGGTGAGCTGGTCGAGACTGACAGCCCCCGGGTTCGCCTCGATCTCGGCGATGCGGGCCTGCCTGACGCCAACCAATGCGCCAAGCTGACCCTGCGTCAGTCCGCGGCTCTTCCGCAACGCGCGAAGATGTTGCTTCAACTGGTCGGGGACGCGAAGCGGAAAACTCATAGCAAGCGACTCCGATGAGCCTCACACTTTACTGGCTTTAGACAGTTTATGCAATTTACTGGCTAAGAGACGTTTTTTGCATCCGCTGCCGAGCCCCACTAGACTCAGCCATGGACCGTAGTTGCGTCAGCCGGTACGACCGGCAATTGAAGATTGCCTGCTGCCGGTGGCGCTGTGCAGTGCCGGTGACCGCAGCCAGCGGAAGCCGGCATCAGCGAGGCCGTCGTACACGTACTCTCCCGATGACTACCGCAGCCCTATCTCCGGAAGAGATTTTTGCGCCTGGAAGTCATGTGGCTTGACTTTGAGTACGGATTTAGGCCGTACTTGCCGTGGGCGCTGGCTACTTCGGTGTTCATCGATCTTTCACACTGTTATCGCGACCTCATAGCGGCATGCACTGATGCCGCGTAACCCGAGTTCGACATGAATCGCCGATTTCGGCCGGATTTTCGCCCCAGGCTCATTGCCCGACAACCACTTAGCTGGTTTTAGTCGAAATTCATGTAGTGGCACGTCTGGCGATACAAGGTGTTGGCACTATCTTGGGAGTGAGCTAGACTCGCGCCCATATTCGTCAAGCTCACCCGCTCGGGCGGCCGGCGCTACCTGCAGCTCGTCGAGTCCTACCGCAACGACGCCGGCCAGCCCCGCCAGCGCACGGTGGCCACCGTCGGGCGGCTCGACGAGGCCGGCGGTGCCGTCGATACGCTGATCGACCGGCTGCTCACCGCCACCGGCCGCTCGGCCGGCGCCGCGGTGTCCGCCTTGCCGCCCTCGGGCAACGACATCCGCTTCGACGCCTCGCTGGCCTACGGTGACGCCTTCGTGCTGGACGCGCTGTGGCGCGAGTTGGGCTTTGATGCCATCGGGCCACTGCTGCGCTCGGCCCACCCCGGCTTCGACGCCCAAGCGCTGGTGCGCGCGATGGTGTTCAACCGCCTGTGCGACGCCTCGTCCAAGCTCGGGCTGCTGCGCTGGCTGGAGGCGGCCTGGGTGCCGGGGCTCGACCCGGGCTCGGTCACCCCCACCAGCGGCTGCTGCGCACCATGGACACGCTGGAGGAGAAGTCCGAACAGGTCTCGGCGCTGGTCGCACGGCTGCTGCGCCCGCTGATCGATGCGCGGCTGTCGGTGGTGTTCTACGACCTGAGCACGCTGCGCGCCGAGGGCTTGACCGACTTGCCCGGCGACCTGCGCGCCGTCGGCCTGGCCAAGGAGGGCGTCTTTGCCCGCCAGTGCCTGCTGGGCGTGGTGCAGACGGCCGAAGGACTGCCGCTGGCGCACCGGTTGTGGCAGGGCAATGCGGCCGAGGGCGACACCCTGTCCATCGCGGTGACCGAGGTGCTGCGGCTGTATCCGGTGCAGCGGATGATCCTGGTGGCCGACCGGGGGCTGCTGAGCATGGACAACCTGGCGCTGCTGCAGGGCCTGAAGGTGGGCGCCGGCACCGATGCCAGGCCGCTGGAGTACATCGTGGCGGTGCCGGCGCGGCGCTACAACGCCTTCGCCAAGATGCTGGCGCCGGTACAGCCGGCGTGCCAGGCCAGCGCCGACGAGGTGATCGGCGAGATGCCTTGGCCACCCAAGGACGACGATGCTGCGCTGAGGGACGCGCCGCAGGACGCGACCGACGACGGGGCGGCCGACAACGCAGCCGACACGGCGGCCGAAACGCCCACGCTGCGCCTGGTGTGGGCGCACGACCCGCAGCGTGCGGCCGAGCAGTCGGCCCAGCGGCAAGCGCGCATTGCCGAGTTGCTGGCGCGCGCTCAGGCCAGCGCCGACAAGCTCGACGCGCAGGACGGCGGCAAGGCCTTCAAGGGCCGCAAGCTCTCGCACGCCGGCGCCAAGGCGCGGCTGTACCACGAGGCGATCGATGCTCGGCTGGGCCACATCGTCAAGGTGGACCTGAGCCACGACCAACTCAGCTGGACCATCAACGAGCCTGGGCTGGCGCAGGCCGAACTGCTCGACGGCAAGCTGCTGTTGCTGACCAACGTGGCCGACCTGACGCCTGCCGAGATCGTGCAGCGCTACAAGGGCCTGGCCGACATCGAGCGCGGCTTCCACGTGCTGAAGAGCCAGATCGAGATCGCGCCGATGTTCCACCGCCTGCCCGAGCGCATCCGCGCGCACGGGCTGATCTGCTTCCTGGCGCTGGTGCTGCACCGGGTGATGCAAATGCGGCTCAAAGCCAAGGGTCACGCCGCCTCGCCCGAGCGGGCGCTGCAGATGCTGCGCCAAGTGCAACGCCACCGCATCCACCTGGCCGGCGGCACCGCCCTCACCGGGCTGTCCTCGGTCAGCGCCGCGCAGGCCGATCTGTTCGCCGCACTGGAGGTGCCCCGACCCAC
>JANOBL010000365.1:0-4431 GCA_031411635.1 Betaproteobacteria bacterium | reverse complement strand
CGCAGCACCTTCCAACTCGCTTTGCAGCCGGTCGGCCACCGGCTTGGGCAGGCCGGCCGGGGCCATGATGCCAAACCACAAATCGCTGCCGGCGGCCGAATAACCCGGCACACCGGCCTCTTCCATCGTCGGCACCTCGGGCGCGTAGGGGCTGCGCTTGCTGCTGGTGACGGCCAGCGCCCGCACCCGGCCACTGCGGCTTTGTGGAATGGCCACGTTGAGGATGTCGAACATGAAGGTGATCTGGCCCGAGATCGTGTCGTTCAACGCCAAGGCACTGCCCCGGTAAGGCACATGCTGCATGGGCGCGCCGCTCACCATCTTCAGCACCTCGCCCGACAAGTGGTTGGACGAGCCGTTGCCCGCCGACCCAAAGGTCACCTTGCCGGGGTTGGCCTTGGCGTGGTCCACCAGGTCCTTGACGTTCTTGGCCGGGTGGTTGGCGTTGATCACCAGCATGTTGACGTACGAGACGGCCACCGTCAGCGGCGTGAAATCCTTGATCGGATCGTAGCCAACGGTGGCACCGTACAGCGCCGGGTTGATGGCATGGGTGCCGGTGGTCGACAGGCCGATGGTGTAGCCATCGGGTGGTGATTTGGCCAGGGCCTGCATGCCCACGCTGCCGCCGGCGCCACCGCGGTTCTCAACCACCACCGGCTGGCCCAGCGCCGCCTGCAGTTGCTGCGCCACCGTGCGCGAGAAGACGTCGGTCGGCCCGCCGGGCGGGAAGGGCACGATCCACTTGATCGGCCGGCTGGGCCAGGTTTGGGCCCAGGCCGAGCCGGCCAGCACGGTGGCGGCCAGAGACAACATCAGGGTGCGGCGGCTCAGGGTTTTCATGGGCTTCTCACGACGGTTTGGGCACTGCTGCGCGGGGCGTGGCGCAGCAGTATGGACCAGCGGTCAAACGCCCCCAGGCCACAACAACCGACCGCAGCCAGGCCGAAACTGATGGGCGACAAAGTTCGGCATTTCTCAATACGCAGAACAAAGCTCCCTTCGTGGCCGCAGTGTTGCGGGGCGCGTCACCGGGCTACCATCAACGCCAGATGCTGAGGAGCCACGCATGTCCAACCAGACCCTGTACCTGCAAAAACGCAGCAGCGCCGCCGAAGCCGTGCGCCTGGTGCGCAATGGCGACTTCATCATCGTGCCCACCGGGGTGGGCGAGCCACCGGCGCTTCTGACGGCGCTGTCCGAGCAGCGGCTGGATTTTCGCGATGTCAAGGTGGCGCAGATCCTGGCGATGCGCAAATACGCTTACCTGGACCCGGCCACGGTGGAAAACATCCGCCATGTGGCGTTTTTTTACGGCGGCGCCACGCGCGCCGGTGGCCAGGCTGGCTGGATCGATTTTTTGCCCAACTATTTCTCCGAGATCCCGGCCCAGATCGAGCGTGGCCAGATTCCGGCCGACGTGGTGTTGAGCATGGCCTCTGCGATGGACGAGCACGGCTATTTCTCGATCAGCCTGGCGGCCGACTACACCATGGCGGCAATCGCCAAGGCGCGTGCCGTGGTGCTGGAGGTCAATCCCAACGTGCCGTTTGCTTTTGGCAACTGCCATGTGCATATCTCGCAGGTGAGCGCGCTGGTGGAAAGCAGCGAGCCGGTGCTGGAGGTGGGCTTGCCCAACATCGGCCCGGTGCAGCAGGCCATCGGCCAGCAGGTGGCGGCGCTGATCGAGGATGGCTCCACCTTGCAGATCGGCTACGGCGGCATCCCCGATGCGGTGGTGATGCAACTCACCGGCAAACACGACCTGGGCATCCACACCGAGATGATCGGCGACGGCATCCTGACCCTGGTTGAAAGCGGCGCGGTGACCAATCGGCGCAAAAACCACCACCCCGGCAAGATGGTGGCCACGTTTGCGCTGGGCTCGGACAAGCTGTACCGGTTCATGCACCGCAACCCGGCGCTGGAGATTCACCCGGTCAATGTCACCAACGATCCGATGCTGGCCGGCCGCAACGACAAGCTGGTGGCGATCAATGCCACCTTGCAGATCGATTTGCTGGGCCAATGTGGCTCCGAGAGCCTGGGCCCGGCGCCGTATTCGGGCACCGGCGGCCAATCGGATTTTGTGCGTGCGGCCAACCGCTCCAACGGCGGCAAGGCCTTCATCGTGCTGCCGGCCACCGCCAAAAACGACACCGTCTCACGCATCGTGCCGGTGCTCAGCCCGGGCACCCATGTCAGCACCAGCAAAAACGACATCAACTACGTGGTGACCGAGTACGGCGTGGCGAAGCTGCGCGGCCAACCGGCCAAGCAGCGTGCGCGGGCGCTGATCGCCATCGCACACCCGGCGTTTCGGGATGAGCTGACCGAGCAGGCGCGGCGCATCCATTTGCTGTGACGCCCTGCGCCGGCCGGCCGGTGCATCAAAACTCCACCACCTCGGCCTTCAGCCCCCGCCCGGCCAGCATCACCCGGGCACGCTCGGCATCGGCCTGGCTGGTAAACGGCCACCAGGCGGCGCGCCATTCACCCTGGGACAGCAGCAACTCGTTGCGCTCGGGCAGTGGCCCGGGCAGCCGCACGCTGGTGGCGCGCATCAAGGCCAGGCCTTGGGCGGCGATGTCGCGCTCGGGGTTGGGGTAGGTAACCACCGCAAACACCGGCTCGGGCGGCTTCATCGCGGCGGCGCGGGCCTGGGCTGCGGCGCTGCCGCGCAATGCCGTGCCCTGCTGCCGCGCGGCTTGTTTGGCCCGCTCTGACAAGACCGGGCGGATCTGGCCCAGCGCCGCTGTGGCGGTGGTATCGCTTGGCATGGCCTGGGCGGGCCCGGGGGTGCCTGGCGTGGCCTGCGCGGTCTGGGTTGAGGCCTCGGCAGCATGATCGGCCGGCGCGGCGGGGGGCTCGGCATCGCTGGCCGAAGGGGCGGCTTGTGCGGCGGCTGCCGAAGCAGCATCGCTGGCGTGATCGGCCGCTGTGGCCACCACCACGGCGGCGTCCTGGGCCAACTCGGCGCCGCCGGGCCGCAACATGCCCCAACTGCCCGCCCCCAGGCCCAGCACCAGCACGCCGGTGGCGCAGGCCACGCGGGACCGGCTGTACGCCCGGGGGCCGATGATGTTGCCGTGGCCGTCCATCAGCACCCGGATGCGGCGGTCACCAACACCGATCGCAGCGGTCAGCAGGTGCAGCGGCAGCGCATGTGGCAGGCCTTGGCTGCGGGCGGCCGTTTGCAGCATGGCATCGGTCTCGACCACCCTGCGGGGCCAATCGGCCGGGGCCAGTGGCGCCAGTGCCGCATGCCGGCGCGCCCAGCGGGCCACCTGGCGTGGCCGCAGCGGCCAGATGAAATCGCGGCTGAAGGTGGCTTGCAAAGCTGGCAGCGCAGCGGCGCCGGACTGGCGGCGCGTGAACCAGCGGCTCAGCCTTTGTTGCCAGCCGGTGGCTGGCGCCGCCGTGGCCAGGCCTGGCGCCGGGTTGGGCGCTGCGGTGGCTGCTGCGGTGTTTGGAACGGCCGGGGCCGGGGGCTCGGTTGTTTCGGTGGGCTCGATGGGGTGGGGCGGCTCGGCGGCGCTGTGGGCATCGCTGGCGGCCAGCTCGGCCGCATGGGCTTGCAGTGCGTCGGCGTCGGCTTCGGTGGCCGCTTCGGCGGCGGCTTGCTCGGCTTGCGCTTCGGCAGCCAGGTCGGCTTCGGCCAGCTCAAACGGGTCTTGCGAAAAATCCACCTCCACTTCGGCAGGCGCCGTCTCGCTGGCGGCCCCAGGCAGGGTGTTGTCAGCGGCAACTTCGTCGGCGTCGGCAGGGGGTTCCTGGGGCAGTGTTTCAGCAAAGGCCGGCGCTGCATCCGGCATCTGCGGCGTGGCCTCGACAGGCGGGTCGTCAGGCAAGCTGACGTCGGCCAAGCCAATGTCGGCCAGCGGCGGTGCCGGGCTGGGCTCGGCCGGCTCGGCCGGCTCGATCGGCTCGGACATGGGCGCCGTTGCCGCCGGGTCCAGCAACTCGGCGGCGCTGGGCAGGGTGGGCGGCGTGAATGCGGGGGCGGGGAGGGCTGCCGGCAAGCCACTGGCGAAGGGCAACACCACCTCACCGATGCTGTGCACCTGGGTGGCGTTGATGCGACGGGCCAGTGGATGGCGGTTGTGCCAGGCCACCACGCGCATCAGCACCTCATTGAGCCGCAGCGCTTGCATGATGCAGCCAGATTGTTGGTGCGTGCCGCCGCACGCATCGCTGCATCAGCGCGGTGTTTCAGGCCTTGTTCAGGCCCCGATGGATCAACTCAAGTATCAACTCACATGCCGGCGTAGTTGGGCCCACCACCGCCCTCGGGCGTGACCCAGACGATGTTTTGCGTCGGATCCTTGATGTCGCAGGTTTTGCAGTGCACGCAGTTCTGCGCGTTGATCTGCAGCCGGTCGCTGTTGTCGTCGTTCTTCACAAACTCGTACACCCCGGCCGGGCAGTAGC
>JANOBL010000364.1:0-4037 GCA_031411635.1 Betaproteobacteria bacterium | reverse complement strand
ACCAGCACACCGAACACCAGCACCGCCAGCGCCGAGATCTGCAGCAACTGGCGGCGCAGCAAGGCCAGGCCATCGGTCAGCGCCTGGGCCGACAGCGCATAACGCAACTCGCCCATGGTCTGGCCCGCTGTCTGCAGCGGGATGCGAAAGTTCATCCACAAGCCGCCGTCGGCATCGCGGTAGGGCGTGGCCAGCGCGGTGGGCTCGTCGTTCAGCACCAGGCCGCCGCTGTAGGCCACCACCCGGCCCCGGGTGTCGGTGAGGCGCAGCGATTTGAGGTGGCCCGACGCGGTGACATCGTCGATCACCTCTTGCACGGTGGCAAAGTCCTGCTGCAGCAGCGGTGCCAGCAGGGCCGCGGCCAGCGGGTGGGCCAGCTCGTTGCCGCGCGCCTGCAACTGGCGGAGCACCGTGGCGGCCAGCAATTGCGAGCTGGCCTGGTACACCACGCCCAGCACCCCGCCCAGCAGCAACAGCCCGGCCACGGTGAACTTGATCCACAGGCGCATGGGCGGGACCGGCGGCTGTCAGTCAGCGCAAGGCCAGCATGCGGCGGCGCGTGGGATCGATGTAAGGCTCCAGCATGGCAAGCTGGGCCCGGCCCACCTCGCGCAGCGTGCGCACACCGGTGGCCGCGCTGAAGGCCTCCAGCGCCGGGCTGGCAAAAAACGCCTGCATGGCTTGCTGCAGCACTGCAGTTTCGGCCGGCTGGGACCGGGCCGGCACCAGCGCCAGAAACCCCGGCACGGTGGCGTAGTGCTCGATCACCTCCAGCGTCTTGCGGCGGGCGTCGCTGAGCTGGTTGAACTCGCCGCCACTCATCAGCGCCAGCGGTGCGTCGCCCGAATCCAGCCAGCGCGCCAGGCTGTCCTCGTTGGGCGCCGTGGCAAGCTGGTAGTCACGACCCTCTTCCAGGCCTTTGTCGCGCAGCCAGGTGGCGCCGCGCAAAGCCACCAGCGAGGCCGGGTTGGACAAGGCCAGTGTGTGGCCACGCAGCGCGGCAATGGCATCCACCTGGCTGCGTACCGTGGGTGCCAGTGCCAGCGCCGGGATGCCGGGCTCAAACATGCCCAGCGCCAAGGCCTCACCATCGGCCAGCGCCAGCGCGCCCAGGTTGGCGGCGGTGATGTACAGGCCGTACTGGCCTTCCAGTGCGCGGGCATGGAAGGTGTTGAAGTCGGGTGCCGTCACCACCAGCACCGGCCGGCTGAGCCGGGTTTCAAGAAAAGCGCGCAGCGGCTGGTATTGCTGGGTCAACCTGCGGGGGCTGACATTGGGCAGCACGCCCAGCAGCAGCGGTGTGGGCTCGGTTTGGCCTTGAGCTTGATGGACCCCGGACCACGCCGCAGCGCAGGCCAGGGTGGCCATCCAGCGGCGGCGCCGAACCGGTGTTGCAAGCATGCGTGTTGCCTCTCGTCCCAACCTGGCAGGGTGGCAGGGTAGCCCCGGCCACGGCGCCCGGGCTTGCGGTGCCCGGCGCAAGCGGCCTATTCTGCCGCCTGGGCGGGCTGCGACGGCTTTTGCTGCCACGCTGGCCCGCGCCAGCATCGGAAGAAAGAGAGGAAAGAGAGGGGTCAGGTCTTGCCTATTGCCTCCATCGTCAAGGGAAAGGGAAAGAGAGGAGGTCAGGTCTTGCCTATTGCCTCCATCGTCAACAGTGGCGCACCGCAAGACTTGCTCGCGTGACAGTTCTTCGGCGAGCAAACTGCGGCGCATCATCATCACGGGGCGTTGCACCTTTGGTACCTCGGTTGAGCGCTGCCGCGCCGGCTCGGTCAGAGTTCGTCCTCGAATGTCAGGGACGAAGGCAAAAAGCAAGACCTGACCCCAACCAGCACCAACCAGCCAACCAGGCTTGTGACCCCAACCAGGCCTTACGCCGCCTCGAGATACAGACTCAGTGCGATGCAGTAGCGGCTTCGCGTCGGGCTGGCCAAGCGTTTGCCTGCTACTGCTGCTTGGCACCTTCCGTCAGGCGGCGTCCCAGACCGATGGCGTAGGGAGCTGCTCGGGCCGCAATCATCGGGTCGGCAGAGGGCTCCACGCCCGTTGGCAGGACCATTGGGTTGAAGGTGATCGTCAGGCATGCGCCGCCCCCGTCTTCAGCCACGGACGTGACCTTCAGCAAACCAAGATTGACCTTCTTGCGGCCTTCCGGCAACGGCACGGTGGCACTGTCGATCTTGTCAGCCGCCTCGGCCAGCTCCAGGTTGAAATTGAAGGCGACCTTGCCGTCCTTCACGCGTTGCCTCAGGTCGTCAAACAAGAAGGCCTGACCCTTGGCCTTTGCTTCGTCGTCCGTCAGGCCCTGGACACCGCCAACGGGTTCAAAGATCCATTTCCCAAACTGCTTGGTGCCGCTGGCGTTGACAAAGCCAAAGGCGTGTACGCCCCAGTAGTTGACTGTGCCAAAGCTCGCCGGCACCGGCTGCGATGCATAGTACCTGCCTTGCAGAAGCACTTCGGGGTTGGCATCAGCGAAAGCCTTGACCTTGGCCGGGTCAGGCATCCGGGTGGTCGCGTCGGGTTGGAGGGAAGCCAGGCGACCGAAGAACTGCTGGGGTGACGAAGCACCAAACACCGGCGCCGAGATGTTGCCCATCTGCCATTGCTCGCCGTTGGGCAGGTTGAACTGCAATGCCAGGTTGCGCTGGGACTTGGCATTGTCCGGCGCTTTCGGGTTGGCGCCGCCGACCGAAAAGCGAAGGACTACCGGCACCGGCCGGCCGCTGAAGGCCGCGGCCGTTGACAGAGCGCGCGCATCCGCCGTGCCGACAAATTCGCCGATGGCGCAAATGCCCTTGGCGCCCGAGCGGCGAAAGCCCTCGAACTTGCCAAAGGTGGACTCGAACTGGTTCAAGAAGGTGTTCGGGTCAATCGGCGCAACCGCTGGCGATTGTGCAAATGCGCTCAAGCTCAACATGGCCGAGGCGGTAGTCACGGCGGAAAAAACCAGCTTTGTCATCGATATAGCTCCTGAGGCTAGGGGGTTGCAGGAAACAACGCGCTGGCCACCCATGCAGGGTCTTCAGCAGCGCTTGATAGGTTGGTCGATGCCTGCTGGCCAGACTTACAGAGCCGTCCAAAAATAGTCAGGAGGGGTGAAAGGGTCAGGAAGGGCAAAGGGGTCATGTCTTGCCGCTTGCCTCCATCCAAGCACCCTATCAGCTTTCCTACCGGGTGGCGATTGCGGAACCAAGGCAAGATCTGGACAGTCATCAATCTCTACCCTGAACCGTAGCGCGCGCCGCCTCCGCGCTGGCCACGATCCGGCTTACGCGCGAAACCGACAAGCCCAGTTGTTGCGCCATGGCAGTCATCGTCATGCCGCCTTCAACGTAGGCACGCAGCATGGCTTGCTCGCGCGGCAGTCCTTCGGCGAGCAAAGCGCCTAGCGTCACCACAGCGCGACGTTGTGCCCTCGGCACCTCGGTTGAGCGCTGCCGCGCCGGGTCGGCCAAAGCCTGCATGCGTTGGACGAAGGTCTCATCGCCCAGGTACATCTGCTGCCGCAGCGCGGTGTCCCACAGCTTGACATCTCTGCCGGCCACCACCAGGGCGACGTAAAGTCGAGCAGCGCGCCGAGCATCGGCTGCATCGCGGGCTTCACGGCCGAGCAGATAGCCGTGCAGACCAGCCACGTCCAGCCACGCCGGTGCAGTCACGACACCCACGTGAGCCAGGTAGCTCGACCAAGGCCAATCTCCCGGCTGCCCCACGACGCCTGCCCGAACCGGGTTGAGCTCGACATAGCGGCACACCTCCAGCAGATAGGCGTCGCGATCGACCAGCACGGCCTTGAACCGCCCCTGGAACAGGTGCCCCACCTTGCCGTGGCGGCGATTGAAGTCCTGCGTGTAGACGCCATTCAGATGCCGCATCAAACGCGACAGGTTGGCCCCTCGTCGTTTCGTGTGGAATCCAACAGTCAAAATTGCTGGTCGTCGTCGAGCCCTGTGGGCATGTGGGCAGGCTGCATTTGAGCCTGTCCACATGTCCACAGGGCGGTCTTGGAGGGTGATGTCGTGAGCGTTCAG
>JANOBL010000363.1:0-8566 GCA_031411635.1 Betaproteobacteria bacterium | reverse complement strand
CCATGCCCACCGGCACCCGCAACAGCATCAGGATGAACAGGATCACGAAGCCCGCAACCGCGATGAAGTCAGTTGTCATGTCGGCCCCTCGGCAAACGGGTACGTTTGCCGATCCCCCAAGGGGATGCGGGCCGGCTTGGGAGCGGCCCGGCGCTCGGCCCGCCGCGCACCTGGGTACAGGTGCAAGTCCATGCGGTTTTATTCCTGGGCACGGTCTTCGGCATGCTCGTCGTGCAGCGCGTCGGGGTTGAACACCAGCCGCCAGGCCCGGATCGCAATCAGCACCACCGCGCACACATCGCCGGCCCAGGCCACCGCCGCCAGCGGCCAGGTGGGCAAGTTCAGGTCGTAGGTCAGCACGTTGTCGCGGTAGGTGTTGCGCACCTTGTCAAACAGCATCGCGGTCTGCACCGTCACGACGAACAACAGCACCAAGGTGGCAAACACATCAATGAAGCGCTTGAGCTTCGGGCCGGCGCCGGTCCACAGCAGGTCCACCGTGATGTGGCCGCCGCGGTAGCTGGTGGCTGCAATGCCCCAGAAGATCAGCACCCCCAGCAACTGGCGGCCCAGGTCGTAGCTGTCGGGGATCGACGTGTTGAAAAACTTGCGCAGGATCACCGAGATGAAGATGTCGGCCGCGACGATGCCGACAAAGCTGGCGGCCAGCCACTCGATGACATCGATGATCTTGTCGGTGACCGGCTTCTTCATGGCGGCCTTCTGAAGCGCCGGGTTTTAAAGCGCCGACTTGTACTTGGCCATGGCCTGGTGCAAGCCGTCCAGCACCTGCTTGGGATCGGCACCGGCCTTCTTGGCATCGGCTGCCCATTGGTCGGCCACCGGTGCCACCGCCTTGCGCCAGGCGTCGATCTGCTCGGGTGTCAGCTTGACCATCTCGTGCCCGGCCATCGCGCCGATCTTGGCGCGGCCGGCGGATTCAAAATCGGCCCAGACCGAGGCCACTTTCTCGGCCCACTCGGTGCTGCAATGCTCGTCCAGCACTTTTTTCTGCGCTGCTGACATCGCCGCCACTTTGTCTTTGTTCAACACCCAGACAAAGGGTGTGACGTACAGCGGCGCGTCGATGTGGTGGGTGACCACCTTGTCGATGCCAAACAGGCTGAGCGAACCCCAGGGGAAGGTGATGGCATCGGCCACGCCACGCTCCAGCATGTCGCGCGACTCGGGCGCCGAGGCCTGCACATTGGTGCCGCCCAAGGTGGTGATCATCTGGCCGATGGTGCTGGTGGCCGGGCGCACCTTCATGCCCTTGATGTCACCCGGCAGCAGCACCTTCTTGCGCGAATGCAGGCTGCCTGGGTCGTGCACAAAGGCAAAGCAGAACTGCACATCCTTCATCTCCTTGGCGGCATAGCTGCGGTACCAGGCATCCACCGCCGCGCTGCCGCCCTTGGCATTGGCGATCTGGAACGGCAGCGAGGCGGCGGCAAAGATCGGAAACCGCCCCGGCTGATAACCCGGATTCACATAGGCTGCGTCGGCAATGCCGTCGCGTGCCATGTCGTAGTGGTCAAAGGCCTTGCCGAGCTGCTCACCCGGGAACAAGGTGGCGCTGATGCTGCCGCCGCTGGCTTTTTTCAAGGACTCGGCCCAGGCCTGCAGCGCCGGGTTCAGCGCATGCTGGGCCGGCACCCAGCTCGACAGCTTCAGCAGCACCGGTTTGTCTTGCGCCTGGGCGGCCAGCGGGGCCAGCAGGCTGGTGGTGGCAGCCAGCGCCAGCAAGGTGAACGGGCGGATCAGCGGTTTCATCGTGTCTCCAACGTCTGGGTTTGTTCAAATCATTGTGGGTGGCAAGCCGTGGGCGGGCGCTGAGGGAAATCCAGTGGGTGGCCACGCAGACCACCGTCACCGCGTCAGCCGGGCCCGGTGGATTCTGCAGGGGCCGGGCGCCGCCGCTGCCAGCGTATCGGCTGCGCCACCAGCGGCCGGGGCGGCGCGCCCAAGGCCAGCAGCGCCTGGTCCAGGCCTTTGCCGGCTTCGTCGGCCAAGGCCGCGCTGCGGGCGCGGGCAACGGCTTGGGCACGGGCGTCGGCATCACCCACGGTGGGTGCGTGGGCCAGGTGGTCGATGATGTGCAGCAGGTTGTGCTTGCCACGCTCGTTGGTGCTGCCGTAGCCCTTGATCAAGCGGCCGCAGCGGGCGATCTCCAGGCCCAGCGCGGCATGCTCGCGCAGCCCGGCCTCGGTGGCGGCCAGCCAGCGCTCGATCAAGGCTTGTTCAACGGCAAAGCGGCTGCCGCGCCGGCGCTGGCCTTTCAGCGCCGCCAGCGCCCGCAGCGCCAGCAGGCCCAGCACGCTGTGGCTGGCCACCATCAGCGGCAAGGCCCAGGGTTCTTGGCCCGAGGCCATGCGCCGGCGGTCCCAGCGCTGCAGCGCATCGGCCAGGGCTTGCGGCAGCAGCGCGGCAAACTCGGCCACGCCGGGCTTGAAATGGTCGTGCAGGCGCAGCAACTCACCGTCATTGGCCTTGGCCTCCTGCCGCACCCGGGCCCAGCGGCTGGCGCGGCTTTTCAGCTCGGCCACCCGCACGATGTCGTCAAACGCCATCCACAGCGCCAGCCAGCGGCTGGCCTCGGCGGTGGCTTGGGCCCGGGCTTCCTGGGCGTCCGATGCTGCGGGCAACCCGGCCGCCAGCAGGCGGGCCAGGCGCTGCAGGTACAGCTCGGCATAAGCGGCATCCTGGTACTCCACCAACCGGGCATGGCCCAGCGCGATCAGCGGCTGCAGCGTGGCCGGAAAGCGCGATGACGCGGCGGCCGGCAAGGCTGGCACCGTGGCCTGGGCCACCAGCCTGGCCGTGACTTCGGCGGCCAGGCTGATGGCCGAATCGCGCTGCGCCCGGCTGGCGGCCACCCGGTCCCAGGCCGCGCCAAAGCCGCGCAGGCTGGCGTCCACCCCCTTGCCACCGGCGCGGACCGTGGCTTCGTAAGCCGCACGCGGAAACGGCAGCAAGCCGCTGGCCCAACACCAGGCGCCCAGCGCGCCCAGCATCACCGCGCTGATCACCGTGCCGTGTTGCTGGGCCATGCTGGCCATGTCCAAGACTTCCAGCTCACGCGCGGTCTGGCGCAGCACCGCCAGCAAGCGGTCCTCGGCCACCCGGCCGTCACCCTGGTGCATTTTTTCGATCGTGGTCAAGGCCCGGGCGCTGGAGGCCAGCACCGCCGTGCGGTCCGGGCTGACCAGCCCGTTGCCGGCCTGGCGCGCGGCCTCCAGCAGCTCCGAGCCCACCATCAGGTCCAGCCCACCGGGCACCGCGTACAGGCCAAACACCGGGCGCCGCCCGGCCAGTGCGCTGAGCGGCTGCGGAAAGATCTCCACGTAATAAGTGGTGGCGCCGGTGCGCTGCGCCACACCGGGGATCGAGGTGCCCTGCACCGCATGGCCGCAGGCGCGTGCGGTATCCACCAGCCAATCAGCCAGCACCCCACCGCCTTCGCCGCCCAGCGCACACAGCAGGATCGTGACGGGTTGATCGTTGCTCACTGTCGTCATCGGCTGCATGTCGTCGATTGAACTCAGGCCGCCTGCAGCAAACGCCGCGCCGCCGTGCGCCAGCCGTCCAGCAGGCGCTCGAACCAGGTCGGGTTCTGGATCAGCTCGGCCCGGTAAAAGCTGGGGCACAAGGTGGCGGCATGGGCATTGGCGCCGCACAGCCCGCAGCCCACGCAGCCATCGATCACCGTGGCCACCGGGTCCAGCTTCAGCGGATCGGGGTTGTCCTTCAAGGTCAAGGTGGGGCAGCCCGACAGCCGGATGCAGGCATGGTCGCCGGTGCACACGTCTTCGTCCACGCCGTATTTGACCCGCGCCACCCGCTCACCGCGTTTCAGCAGGCCGGCGATCCAGGGCTTGATGCGGCGCTGCCGCTCCAACTGGCACTCACCCTCGGCGATGATCACTTTCAGGCCGGTGAAGTTGGACGTGAAGGCATCTTCCAAGGTGCGGCGCATGGCGGTGACGTCGTAGTTGTCCACGCTGCGTTGCCAGGTCACGCCCAGGCCTTTCAGCGTGGCCTCGATGGTCTGGTTCTTGTGCACCAGGCTTTGCTGTTTGTCGGTGGCGGCTTGCTTGATCTGATCGTCGGGCGTGGAGATGATGTCCTGCGTGCCGGTGGCCGAGGTGTAGCCGTTTTTCATGATCAGCAGCACCGCGTCGTCGCCGTTGAACAAGGCGCTCTGCACCCCCGTCAGCAGGCCGTTGTGCCAGAAGCCGCCGTCGCCCATCACCGAGAGCACACGGCGCTGCATCAGCGGCGAGACGCCGGCGCGGCTGGCCAGGCTCATGCCATAGCCCAGGATCGAGTGGCCGGACGAAAACGGCTCGAAGGTGGCCAGCGCATGGCAGCCGATGTCGGCCGCCACATGCACAGGGCCGACGTTTTGCTGCGCCAGTTTCAGCGCCGAGAACACCGGCCGCTCGGGGCAGCCGACGCAAAAGTTGGGTGGCCGCGCCGGCAGCGGTGTGCCCAGCAGTTTGGCCACGTCGTTTCGGCGTTGGGTGATCGCGTCCAGCCAGGCGCGGCTGGCGGGTGGCACGGCGCCCGGCAGGTACTGGTCAAAAAAGGCCAGCAGCCCGCGCGCCAGCAGCTCCACGTTGTATTCGCCCTGCGCGTTGATCAAATCCTTGCCGTGCAGCCGGGTGGCCACGCCGGCGCGGTGCAGCGCGGTCAGCACGTCTTTCTCGATGTACTCCGGTTGGCCTTCTTCCAGCACCATCACCGCGCGCTTGCTGGCGCAGTAATCGGTGATCTGCAACGGCACCAGCGGATAGCAGACGTTGAGCACCAGCAGCGGCAAGGCGCTGTGGCCAAACGCATCGGCCAGGCCCAGTGCGTTGAGCGCGCGTTGCAGCGAGTTGTACAAGCCGCCCTGCACGATCAGGCCCACATCGGGGTGGGCGCTGCCGTCGAAGAACTCGTTCAAAGCATGCTCGACGATGTAGCGCTGCGCGGCCGGGATGCGCTGCTCGATCTTGCGCTTCTCGTGGCCAAAGATCACCGGCGGATGGGCCAGCTTGTCGTAGCTGAAGGCGGCCGGCTCGGCCAGCAGCGCACGGGTGGAGATGGCTGGCGACACGTTGTTCTTGCAGACAAAACTGCCACGCACATGGCAGGCGCGGATGCGAAGCTGCAGCACGGCGGGCATGTTGCTGGCCTCGCTCATCGCAAAAGCGTGTTCCACCATGTCCACCATGCGGGCCAGGTCGGGCCGCGGGTCCAGCAGCAGCAGGGTGCTCTTCATCGCAAAGGCCTGGGTACGCTCCTGGATCACGCTGGCGCCTTCGCCGTAGTCTTCGCCCGAGACGATCAAGGTGCCCCCCAGCACACCCGGCGAGGCCAGGTTGCTCAGCGCATCGGCCGCCACGTTGGTGCCGACTATGCTTTTCCAGGTGACAGCGCCACGCACCGGGTAGTGCAGGCTGGCGCCCAGCATCGCGGCGGCCGAGGCCTCGTTGGCGCAGGCCTCCACATGCACACCCAGCTCGGCCATGTAGGGCTGGGCCTGCACCATCACATCCAGCAGATGCGATACCGGTGCCCCCTGGTAGCCGCCGACATAGGACACGCCGGACTGCAGCAGCGCCTTGGTGATGGCCAGGATGCCCTCGCCATGGAACACCGCACCGGCGCCCAGGCGCAGTTGCGCCACTTCTTCGGTGAATTGCACTTCCATGGGGCTGGGCCTTGTCGGTAGGCGGTACGGTGGGGGTGGTCGGTGGCGATCGATGCCGGGGCAATGTAGGTTGCGGTGGCGGATTCATCAAGCCGCAAGGTTTTTGTCGGTGGCGCACTGTGCACTGCTGTCGGGCAAGATGGCCAGTCCTTCAGCGACACTCCCCCGATGTTCTCGCGCATACAGACCCGCCACTTCCGCAGCTTGAAAGGTGTCGATCAGGCGCTAGCACCGATGCAGGCGCTGGTGGGGCCAAACGCCAGCGGCAAGACCACCTTTCTCGACGTCATCGGCCTGCTGAGCGACCTGATTCGCAAACGCGGTGATGTGCGCGACGCGGTGCTGTCGCGCAGCGCCAGCTTCGAAAAGCTGATCTGGCAAGGCGCCGGCGCCGGCGACGCTTTCCAATTGGCGGTGGAGGCGCCGATTCCGCAGGCCGTGCGCAGCCGCATGGCCGAAGACAAACAGCCCTATGACCTGGTGCGCTACGAACTGGAAATCGGCATGGACCGGGCCAGCAACGAGTTGGGCCTGAACCATGAAACCCTGTGGCTGCGCACAGCCGCAAGCCACACCGCCGACGCGCAGCGTGCATTGTTTCCAGCCGAGCGCATGGACGTGCCCAGCGTGCTCAGCCACTCGAAAAAGGGCTTCCGCGTGGCGCTGAAGAAGGTGCCGGGTGGCAACGACAACTTCTACCCCGAGGGCGCCGCCACTTACACGCCGTCGTTCAGGCTGGGGCGCGCCAAGAGCGGCCTGGCTCACATCCCGGCCGACGATAAGAGCTTTCCGGTCAGCACCTGGTTTCGCAACTTGCTGGAGTCTGGCGTGCAGAACGTGGTGCTCAACAGCCAGACGATCCGCCAACCCAGCCCACCCGGCCTGGGTCTGCGTTTTCAGACCGATGGCTCCAACCTGCCCTGGGTGATCGCCGAACTGCGGCGCGACCGGCCTCGCTTTGCCGGTTGGCTGGACCATGTGCGCACGGCGCTTGAAGACGTGGTGGACATCGATACCGTCGAGCGCGAGGAAGACCGTCACCGCTACCTGGTGATGCGCTACGCCAATGGCGCCGAGGTACCGTCCTGGTTGGCATCCGACGGCAGCTTGCGGCTGCTTGCACTGACGATTCCCGCCTACCTGAACGACCTGGACGATGTGTTCCTGATCGAGGAGCCCGAAAACGGCATCCACCCCCGCGCTATCGAGACCGTGATCCAGTCCTTGTCTTCGATCTACGGCGGCCAAGTGTTGATTGCCACGCACAGCCCGGTGGCGCTCAACCTGCTGGCGGCTGATCAGGTGCTGTGTTTTGCCAAGGACAAAACCGGTGCCACCGACATCGTGGCCGGCAACCGCCACCCGGCGCTGCAGGCCTGGCGGCAAGGCCAGCCCGATCTCGGGGTGCTGTTTGCGGCTGGCATCCTCAGTTGAGGCCAGGATGAAGGATCTGGTCATCCTGGTGGCTGACAAGAACATGCAGTTTGCGATGCGGGGTGCACTGGCGCGGCCCGAGGCTTTGGGCATCCGCGCCATCACCCATGATTTCCGACCCCACATGGGGCGTGACGGCGGTGCAAGAACCAGTGGCGTGGACATGTTGGCGCTGGAGCGCCGCAGGTTCGAGCATGCGCTGCTGGTATTCGATCTGGAGGGCTGCGGCGCCGAACCTGGGCAATCCGCCGAAGACCTGGAGCACTTGCTGGATCAGCGGTTGGCGGCGCTGTGGGGCGCGCAGGCCAAGTGCATCGTCATCGACCCGGAGGTCGATATCTGGCTCTGGGGTGCCGACAGCGTCTTGCGGGACGTGCTGCGCTGGCCGCTGCACGGCAGTGTGCGAACCTGGCTGCAGGCGCAAGGCTTTATGTTCGATGCCCAAGGCAAGCCCGAGCAACCGAAGGACACCATCGAAGCGCTGGTGCGGTTTTGCCGCATGCCTCGCTCGTCCGCGCTGTACGAGAAGATCACGGCGCGCATCAGCCTGCGCCGCTGTGGCGATCCGGCGTTTGGGCGTTTGCGCGCAGTGTTGCAAAACTGGTTTGCGATGCCAGATGGATGAATCCCGGCACCGCTGCCGATGAGTCCGGGTTTTTACGGATCTGGTGTTAAGGTGAGTTGTCAGGAGCGACCATGAACACCTTGTCTGGGACGGCGGTTGGCGTTGCGCGTCGGGGCGCACCATGATCCGCCTGCAACTCGCGCTGGAGCTGGATTACCAGGTGGCCAGCCCCGGCTGCGATTTCATCTTCAACATCCATGCCGCCCACACCGCGCGGCAGCAGGTGCTGGAAGAATCGCTGAGCCTGAGCCAGAACCTGGCCTACACGGTGGACACCGACCCGATCACGCTGAACCGCTACCTGCGCTTGAGCGCGATGCCCGGGCCGCTGCGGGTGGCGTACTCGGCCACCGTCGATCTGCTGCATTACCGCGCCGAGCCGGCCTTGATCGCCGAGGTGCCGGTGGCGCGGCTGCCCACCCACGTGCTGGGCTACATCTACCCCAGCCGCTACTGCCAGTCCGATCGGCTGGGCCGCTTGGCCAATCGTGAATTTGGCCAGCGCTGGCAAGGTTATGACCGGGTGCAGGGCATCCGCGATTGGGTGCTGCAGCACACCACCTACACGCCCAACACGTCCGATGGCAATACCTCGGCGATTGACACCTTGCTGGAGACGGTGGGTGTGTGCCGCGATTTTGCGCACCTGATGATCGCGCTGTGCCGGGCCGTCAACATCCCGGCGCGTTTTGTCACCGGCAGCGACTACGGCGCCGATCCGGCGCTGGGTCCGACCGAGTTCCATGCCTATGTCGAGGCCTATGTCGGTGATCGCTGGTATCTGTTTGACCCGTCAGGCACGGCGATCC
>JANOBL010000362.1:0-11228 GCA_031411635.1 Betaproteobacteria bacterium | reverse complement strand
CCGCGATGCGCGCCGCCTGGCCAGCCGCGCGGCCGATGTCGGTGCGCATCTCGGCACACGACTGGGTGGCCGGTGGCATCACGCCGGCCGATGCGGTGCAGATTGCCAGCGCCTTCAAGGCGGCCGGCGCCGACCTGATCGATTGCTCGTCGGGCCAAGTCAGTGCTGATCAAAAACCCACTTATGGCCGCATGTACCAGACGCCGTTTGCCGACCGCATCCGGCAAGAAGCCGGCATTGCCACGATCGCGGTGGGCGCGATCAGCGAGGCCGACCATGTCAACAGCATCATCGCCGCCGGCCGGGCCGATTTGTGCGCCGTGGGCCGGCCGCATCTGGCCAATCCGGCCTGGACCTTGACCGAGGCCGCGCGCATCGGTTACAGCGCGCTGCGCTGGCCCCAGCCTTATCTGCCGGCGCAGCGCCAGTTGGAGGCGCTGTTCCAGCGTGAGCGGGCGTTGGCCGCAACGGCTGCCGCGCCGAGGGAGCCCGGCTGATGGCGGCCATCCGGCTTTGCTCCCTCCCCCGGGCAGGGGGAGGGTTGGGGTGGGGGTCGAATCTGCCCGCGCTCTGGCATTGCCACCCCCATCCCGGCCTTCCCCCTGTGCAGGGGGAAGGGGCAGAGCGGGCCCCATGAAAGCCGATCCCAGCCACCGATTGCTGGCCCATGCCGACGAGCTGGGCCACGAGTCCCGCGCCGGTGCTGCCGACCATGCCGCGCTCAAGCTCTGGCTGCGTTTGCTGGCCTGCACCTCGCAGGTGGAGGCCGAGATCA
This sequence comes from Betaproteobacteria bacterium, assembly GCA_031411635.1. Lineage (GTDB taxonomy): Bacteria > Pseudomonadota > Gammaproteobacteria > Burkholderiales > Burkholderiaceae_C > Pseudaquabacterium. Next base: position 10,453 of record JANOBL010000362.1, on the reverse strand, counting down.
GCCGCCGCTTGCGCCAGCGTTTTGGCATCTCGCTGCCGCGCTTTGACTATTTGTCCCAGCTTTACCGCCGGCCCGAGGGCCTGAAGATGAAAGACCTGTCGCGCTGCCTGATGGTGACCGGTGGCAATGTCACCGGCCTGACCGACGAGCTGGCGCGTGAAGGCCTGGTGCAGCGCGATGCCAGCCCGGGCGACAGGCGGGCCTGGATCCTGCGGCTGACCGATGCCGGCCGGGCCAGCTTCGAGACCATGGCCACCGAGCACGAGGGCTGGATCCTGGAGCTGTTTGCCGGGCTGGACGGTCCGGCGCTGCAGCAGGTCTACCGCCAACTGGGCAGCTTGCGGGTGCATTTGATGAACCTGCCTTCTCTTGAGGACAAGCCATGACATCTGAAGCTACCGGGCGCATTGATCCCGCGCTGCTGGCCGGCAACCGCAAACCACTGGCCGGTTATTTCGCCGCTCACTTTGGTTGGCAGGTATCGGCCGGCGTGGCCACCGTCACACTGAACCGGCCCGAGCGCAAGAACCCGCTGACATTTGCCGCCTATGCCGAGTTGCGTGACCTGTTTTTGCAGCTTCGCCATGCCGACGATGTCCAGGTGGTGGTTGTCACCGGTGCCGGTGGCAATTTTTGCTCGGGCGGTGATGTGCACGAGATCATCGGCCCGCTGCTGCAGCTCAAGGCGCCCGAGCTGCTGATGTTCACCCGCATGACCGGTGAGTTGGTCAAGGCGATGCGCGGCTGCCCACAACCCATCGTCGCAGCCATCGACGGCATCTGCGCCGGTGCCGGCGCGATCATCGCGATGGCCTCGGATTTGCGGCTGGGCACCGCGCGTAGCAAGACCGCGTTTCTGTTCAACCGCGTGGGACTGGCCGGCTGCGACATGGGCGCCTGCGCGATGCTGCCGCGCATCGTCGGCCAGGGCCGGGCCAGTGAGTTGCTGTACACCGGCAGAGCGATGGGGGGCGAGGAGGGCGAGCGCTGGGGTTTCTTCAACCGCTTGTGCAGCCCCGACACACTGGCCGCTGACGCCGCCGCGCTGGCCGCCGACCTGGCCGCCGGCCCCACGTTTGCCAACGGCATGACCAAGACCATGCTGCAGCACGAGTGGGCGATGACGATCGAGCAGGCCATCGAGGCCGAGGCCCAGGCCCAGGCGCTGTGCATGCTGACCGAAGACTTCGGCCGCGCCTACCGCGCCTTTGTCGCGCGGCAAAAGCCGGTGTTCCAGGGTGATTGATTTTTTGCCAGGAGCCAACGATGAGCGATCCCCAAGTGCTGCTTCCTCCCGGCTGGCCCCGGCCCAAGGGCTATGCCAACGGCGTGGCCAGCAGCGGCCGCCAGGTGTTCATCGCCGGCATGATCGGCTGGGATGGGCAAGGTGTCTTCCACAGCGACGATTTTGGCGAGCAAACCCGCCAGGCGCTGGCCAACATCGTGGCGGTATTGCGCGAGGCCGGTGGCCAGCCCCAGCACATCGTGCGCCTGACCTGGTATGTGCTGGACAAGCGTGAATACCTGGCCGCCGGCAAGGCGGTGGGCCAGGCCTTCCGCGAGCTGATCGGCCACTACAACGCCGCGATGACGGCGGTGGAGGTGCGCGCCTTGATGGAAGACCGGGCCCGGGTCGAGATCGAGGCCACCGCGGTGATCCCGGACGACGCAGCGGCTTGAGGGGAGCAGCATGGCCGCCTCCATCACCGCCACCGCTACCGCCCACATCGACACTTTTGCCCGCGACCGCCTGCCACCAGCCGAGGCCTTGCCCGAGCTGTTGTTCGAGCTGCCCGGGCTGCAATTTCCCCAACGGCTGAACTGCGCGGCCGAGCTGCTGCACAAGCGTATCGCCCAAGGCTGGGGCCCACGACGCTGCTTGATCGGCGCTGACGGCACGGTCTGGACCTACGCCGACCTGCTGGAACAATCCTCGCGCATCGCCAATGTGCTGGTGAACGACATGGGCCTGGTGCCCGGCAACCGGGTGCTGCTGCGTGCGGCCAATGGCCCGATGCTGGCTGCCTGCTGGTTTGCCGTGATCGCGGCTGGTGGCATTGCGGTGGGCACGATGCCGATGCTGCGCGCCAAGGAGCTGGGCCAGATCATGGCCAAGGCGCAAGTCACGCATGCGCTGTGCGATGCGGCGCTGGTGGACGAGTTGGCGGCTGCGCAGACAGCCTCGCCGGGCCTGCGTGAAGTGCGGTATTTCGGCAGCGCCGCCGCCGACGGCCTGGCCGCGCTGGCCGCACGCCAACCAGCCCAGTTTGAGCCGGTGGACACGGCGGCCGACGATGTGTGCCTGCTGGCCTTTACCTCGGGCACCACCGGCCAGCCCAAGGCCACGATGCATTTGCACCGCGATGTGATGGCGGCCTGCGCCTGTTTTCCACCGTTTGTGCTGCGCGCTGTGGCCGACGATCTGTTTGTTGGCAGCCCACCGCTGGCCTTCACCTTTGGCCTGGGTGGCTTGCTGCTGTTTCCGATCAGCGTGGGTGCGGCCACACTGCTGCTGGAAAAATGCTCTCCGCCCGATCTGCTGGCCGCGATCCCGCGTTTTGGCGCCACGGTGCTGTTCACCGCACCCACCTCGTACCGGGCGATGGCCGAGGGCGCACACGCTGCCGGGCTGAGCGCGCTGCAGGGCGGCACGCTGCGCAAATGTGTGTCGGCCGGCGAGGCCTTGCCCGCCGCCACCCGCACACTGTGGCGCGAGGCCACCGGCATCGAGCTGATCGACGGCATCGGCGCCACCGAGCTGCTGCACATCTTTATCTCGGCCGACGAGGACCATGCCCGGCCCGGTGCCACCGGCAAGGTGGTGCCGGGTTACCGGGCGATCGTGGTGGACGAGCAACTGCGGCCGGTGCCCGTGGGCCAGGTGGGCCGGCTGGCGGTCAAAGGCCCGACCGGCTGCCGCTACCTGGACGATGCGCGGCAGGCCCAGTATGTGCAAGGCGGCTGGAACCTGACTGGCGATGCTTACCGGATGGACGAGGACGGTTACTTCTACTTCCAGTCGCGCACCGACGACATGATCGTCTCGGCCGGCTACAACATCGCCGGCCCCGAGGTGGAAGACGCCTTGCTGCGCCATCCTGCAGTGGCCGAATGTGCGGTGATCGGCGAGCCGGACGCGCAGCGCGGCCAGATCGTCAAGGCCTTTGTGGTGCTGCGGCCTGGCACCGAGCCCAACGCGCAAACAACGCAGGCGCTGCAGGACTTTGTCAAGGCCAGCATTGCGCCTTACAAATACCCGAGGGCGATTGAATTCAGGGCGGTGTTGCCCCGCACCACCACCGGCAAGCTGCAGCGTTTTCGGCTGCGCAATCCCGGTTGATTTTTGCTCCTTCCCCCTGCCAGGGGGAAGGTTGGGATGGGGGTTGTAGCTTGCCGCAGCACCACGTTTCGACCCCCACCCCAACCCTCCCCCTGCCCGGGGGAGGGAGCCAAAGCTACATCAGCGCCACGCCCTTGATCTGCGCAAACAGCGCGTTCCCCGGTTGCAAGGCCAAAGCGTCGCAGCTACGCCGGGTGATGCGGGCCAGCAATTGCGTCTGGCCTGCATCGCCATCCCCCATCACCAGGCTCAACAGGGCTGTGCTGTGGCCGGCTTGCAGGCTTTGCAGCCGCACCGGCAAGATGTTTTGCACACTGGTCTGCACGGGCGCCAGGCGGCTGACGCTGACATCCCGTGCCAGCACCCGCGCCCGCACCGTCGCACCCGGCGCGGCAGCCACCTGGCCCAGCCACAGCGTGCCGCCGGCAAAGCCGATCAACGACAGGCCGTAAGCGCTGTCATGCCGCAGCAGCTTGGCCGTGATCACCACGCCGGCATCGTCCTGGCGCGCCAGTGGCAGGTCGGGCCGGGCCAACAACTCGGCCAGCGGCCCGGCCGCCAGCACCGATCCGGCGCGCAGCAGCACCAGGTGGTCGGCCAGCCGCGCCACCTCGTCCATCGCATGGGTGACATAGACGATGGGCAGCGCCAACTCATGGTGCAAGCGCTCCAGGTAGGGCAGGATTTCGGCCTTGCGCTCGGCGTCCAGCGCGGCCAGCGGCTCGTCCATCAGCAGCAAGCGGGGGGCGGTGGCCAGCGCCCGGGCAATTGCCACACGCTGGCGCTCGCCGCCCGACAAGGTGGCCGGCTTGCGCGCCAGCAGTGGCGTGATGCCCAGCAGCGTGATCACCGGCGCCAGCGCGGTGCTGTGACCGGCGCTGCGCCGGCGGCCGTAATCCAGGTTGCCCTGCACGCTGAGGTGCGGAAACAGCGCCGCGTCCTGGATCACATAGCCCAGCGGCCGGCGGTGCGTGGGCAGCCACTGGTTGCTGGCATCGTCTTGCCACACGGCTGGGCCCAGCGCCACCCGGCCGGCCGCACGCTCCAGCCCGGCCAGCGCACGCAGCAGCGTGGTTTTGCCGCAGCCCGATGGGCCAAACAGCGCCGACACCCCTTGCGCCGGCAATTGCAAATCCACATCCAGCGTGAAACCGGGGCGCCGCAGCGCCAGCCTGGCCTCGATCACGCGGCACCCTGGTGGGGTATTTGCGGCTCTCGCACCGGCCGGTTCAGCCGGTACAGCACCGTCAGCACCACCAGTGCAAACACCACCATGCCGGCGGCCAGCCGGTGCGCCTGCGCAAACTCGGCCGCCTCCACATGCTCAAAAATGGCCACCGACAGCACGCGGGTCTCACCCGGGATGTTGCCGCCGATCATCAGCACCACGCCAAACTCGCCCACGGTGTGGGCAAAACCCAGCACCGTGGCGGTTAAAAAACCCGGCCGCGCGAGTGGCAGCGCAACACTGAAAAACCGGTCCAGCGGCCCGGCGCGCAAGGTGGCGGCGGCCTCCAGCGTGCGCTCGGGGATGGCCTCGAAGGCCTGGTTCAAGGGCTGCACGACAAACGGCAGCGAGTAGATCACCGAGGCCAGCACCAGCCCGGCAAACGTGAACGGCAACCGTGCCAGCCCCAGGGCCGACATCGCCTGGCCCACCGCGCCCTGCGGCCCCAGCAGCAGCAGCAGGTAAAAACCCAGCACCGTGGGCGGCAGCACCAGCGGCATCGCCACCAGCGCGGCGGCCAGCGGCTTGATGGCGGACCGGGTGCGCGCCAGCCACCAGGCCAGCGGTGTGCCCAGCAACAGCAGGGCCACCGTGCTGCAGCTTGCCAGCGCCAGCGTCAGGCGCACGGTGGTCCAGTCGGCGCTGCTCATCGTGCGCCGGCCGCTGGCTCAAAGCCGGTAGCCATGGGCCTGGATCAGGCTGCGTGCCGCGGCGGTTTTCAGGTAGGCCAGCAAGGCCACGGCCGCCGGGTTGGCCTGGCCGCGCCGCAGCAGCACGGCGTCTTGCCGAAGCTCACCGTGCAGCGCGGCGGGCACACGCCAGACCGATCCGGCCAGGGCCTGGCCCGGCTGCATCACCTGCGACAGTGCAACAAAACCCAGCTCGGCATTGCCGGTCAGCACAAACTGGTAGGTCTGGGCGATGTTCTCGGCCATCACCAGCCTGGGCGCCAGGCTTTGGTCCAGGCCGCGCGCACGCAGCACGTCCATCGCTGCCTGGCCATACGGCGCCAGCTTGGGGTTGGCGATTGCCAGTTTGGCAAAACGGCCGCTGACCAGCACCGCGCCTTGGTCATCCACCAGGCCGGGCTGGGCGCTCCACAGCACAAGCTGGCCGATCGCGTAGGTGAATTGGCTGCCCGCCACCGCCAGGCCATCGGCCACCAGCTTGCGCGGGGTTTCATCGTCGGCGGCGATCAGCACGTCAAACGGCGCACCGGCGGCAATCTGGGTGGCCAGCCGGGTGGTGGCGCCGCTGCTGACCTTCAGCGTGTGGCCGGTGGTGCTGGCAAAGCCCTCGGCCAGGCGGGCCAGCGGGCCGGCAAAGTTGGCCGCCACGGCCACGCTGGCTTCGTCGGCGCGGGCGGGCAGCGCCAACATCAGCAGCAGCGCGGCTGCAGCGGCGCGCCAGGTTTGGCGCCGGCCGCTCATTGCGGCCGCACAAAGCCGGCGGCCACCCAGGCGCTGGCGCTGGCCCGGTCCAGCTTGAAGCCGGGCGACACGCTGACCTGGGCCAGCGCCGCACCATCGGCAGCCTGGGCGCTGAGGCTGGCGCTGGGCGCGTCATCGTCGGGCACGATGTCCAGGCTGACCTGCACACGCTGGCCATCCACATCCACCGTGATCTGCTTGTGCAAGGTGGCCTGCAAATGCTGCTCGTGGCGGCGGATCACCTCCGACGCGGTTTTGACCAGCGTGTTGAAGGCATTGGTGTCCATTGGCTTGGGGTTTTTTTTGTCGCGGCCCATGGTCCAGGGCCCGACCAGCGCCGGCTCGGGCTGTTGGCCCCGGTACATCGCCACTGCCCAGCCTTCGTCGTCTTCGTTCTTGATGACGCGGGCGGTCCAGCCGTTGTCGTGCCACAAGCGGGGCTGGTGGATGGCTTCGTCGCCAGGGTCTGTTTCGGTCATGGCCGAAGTCTATTCGCCTGCATGCTTCAGCCGGGCAGCCAGCCGATGACCGCGCCGTGCTGCAGCAACAGCGCCAAGGCCTGGCCAGGGTCAAACGGCGTGCCGGTGGCCGGCGCGGTTTGCTGCGCCTGCTCGGCCGCCGAGCCCAGCGTGCTGCCGCTGGCAAGCTGCTGGCAAAACCCGGCCAGCGCCAGCGGCACCGGCAGCACCGCCGCATCGCCGTGCTGGCGCAGCACCAGCGCGGCCTCGGGTGTGTGTAGCGCCACGTCTTCGATCCGGCCCTGGCCCTGATGGGCGGCCCACAGCGACACCACGGCCTGGCTGGCGCAGACCACCGACAGCGACGGGTGAAGCTGCAGCCGCGCGCCGGGAAGCTGATGGGGTGCTTCAAGGTGTGCAGCGATCTGATCTGCCACCAGCGCATCGGCATCGGCGGCGTGGAAGGCCAGCACCCGGGCCTGTTCCAGCCGCGCCATGTCGGCCAAATAGGGCAAGCTGGCGGCAGGCGGAAAGCTGGCAACGAAGTCCGCAAACTCGGCGCCATAAAACGTCAATACCGGTGAGCCGGGAGGATGACGGGCCACGAACACCCGGGCCATTGCGCTGAAAAATTCAGCACCCACCAGCTCGCGCACGACCGGAAAGGTGTCGGCCAGCGCAGCCACCAACGAGCTGGCCACGTTGTTGCGGTAGACCGCAAAACGCGGTGCCGGGTCGGAGCCGTTCCAGGTGTGCAGGCCGGCCGGCAGCGCTTGGTCCGGGTCCAGCAGCGCGGCGGCAAACAGCGGCAGGCTGGCCATGGGGCTGGCCGTCACACCGGCTGGGCGAGGACGCTTGGCTTGGCCGCCGCCTGCAGCGCGGCGCGTGCCACGGCCACCTCGGCCAGCAATTCATCCAGTGGCGGCAAGTTGTTGTCGCGTTCGATCAGCGTGGGCACCGGCCCCAGCAGGGCCAGGGTGTGCTGGTACAGCGTCCACACCGCCGTATCCACCGGCGCGCCGTGGTGGTCGATCAGCAACCGGTCACCGGCAGCGTCCTGGTCTTCGGCAAAACCGGCCAGGTGGATCTCGCCGATCGCCGCTGCCGGCAGCGCGGCGATCAAGGCCCAGGCATCGCGGCCATGGTTGACCGCGCTGACATAGGCGTTGTTGACATCCAGCAGCAGGCCGCAGCCGGTGCGCCGCACCACCTGGCCCAGGAAACCGGCTTCGTCCATCGTCGAGGCGCTGAACTCCAGATAGGTGCTGGGGTTCTCCAGCAGCAGCTTGCGGCCCAGGCTTTGCTGCACCTGGTCGATGTGCTCGCACACACGTTGCAAGGTGGGCAAGTCGTAGGGCAGCGGCAGCAGGTCGTTGAAGTAGCTGCCACCGTGGCCAGACCAGGCCAGGTGCTCGGAGAACCAGCGTGGCTCAAAACGATCGATCAGGCAACGCAGCCGTGCCAGGTGCGCGGGGTCGGGTGCCGCCAGGCCGCCGATCGACAGGCCAACCCCGTGCAGCGACAGCGGCCAGCGCGCCCGCACGGCGGCCAGGTGCTGCAAGAACGGCCCGCCGGCCACCATGTAGTTCTCGGCATGCACTTCGAAAAAATCGACCGCGGCGCCTTCGGCCAATGCCTGCGCCACATGGCTGGTTTTCAGGCCCAGGCCGGCCAGTGCGGGGCAAGGTGGCAGGGGCAAAGCAGTGGTTGGCACAGCCGCCAGCATACCCGCCGGGGTTACAGCTCCACCATGCCCTTGAAGCCACCCCAGAACATGCGCTGCACATCAAACGGCGCCCATTGGTCGCCGTCCTTGTCGGCCAGCCGCGGATCGGCCATCACCTTGGCCATCACGCTGTCGCGGTGTTTGCGCGATTTGTAGGTGATCCAGGCCAGCACCACGGTTTCGTCGTCCTCAAGCTGAACACTTTGCGGAAACGAGCTGACCGTGCCGGCTTTGACATCCTCGGCCACACACTCGCGGTACTGCAGCGCGCCATGCTCGATCCAGATCTTGCCGGCCTTGCGCGCCATGCGCCGGTAGGCGGCCATGCCACTGTTGGGCACCGGCACCACAAAGGCATCGACATACTGGGTCACGACAGGACTCCTGGATCAGGTGCCGTCTATTTTGTCGCGCTTCGGGCCTTGTAACGCTTTGTGGGATGAGACTTTCACCACGCTTGCAGCGCCGGGCTGTCTTGTACCGTGTCGGCCGGTGTGCTTCTGGTTGTGACGGTTGCGACGGTTGCGACGCCCGGGCCGATCAGCCCGCTGCCGGTGTTTCTTCGGCGGCGGCCCAGTGCGCCTGGTCCAGCGTGGCCAGGCAGGCGCTGACTGCGGCCGGGTTGTCAAAGCGCTGGGTCACGGGCGGCTGACCGGATTCGGTGGTTATGTCAGCCGCCCAGGCCGCAACCGGCTGGTCGGTCAAAAACGCCTGCAGATCGGCCAGCGTGGCGGCATTCAGCCGGCTGGCATCCACCTCCACGGTGTCGGCGTTGCGCTGCACCAGGCGGGCGCGCATGGCCGCCAGCGTGCGCTGCTTCATGTCGACGAAGCGCAAAAAGCGCGCCGCCTCAAAGTGCAGCAGTGCCGGCGCGCTGGGCTCATCGGCCAGGATGTCGGCGTATTCGGCCAACAGGTTGCTGCGCACCAGGTGCACGATGCGCAGCGCCGGCTCGTTGATCGCCCAGTCCAGCGCCTGGCGCGAGTGCATAGGCGCCAGCGTGAAGCCGCGTACCGGCAGGGTTTGCAGATCGCGGCCGGCGGGGTCGTGTGAGCGCGCCAGCATCATGCGGGCAAACCAGGCCGGGTCTTTGTCGCGCACGTCGTACAGCGTGCCGCCGGGGGTGGGTGTGGATGTGGATGGGTGGTGGGGCAGCACCGCATCGTCCATGCCGATAAAGCGTGGGTGCAGCAACTCACCGTCGATCTGCATCGCGGCGCTGCGGTTCAGCGTGGCGCGCAGCGCCGGGCCGCCGCAGTGCGGTGCGGCCAGCAGCAGCACGGCGCGCATCGGCAGCTCGGCCGGCACCATGGCGTCGATGTCGTACAGGCTGCAGAACGAGCCTGCCAGCTCCGCATCCATCATGCGCAGCCGGCTGTAGGTGCAGTTCAGCTCCTGCAGCAGCCGGGGCGCACCATCGGCCAGCGCGGCGCCCAGGTACAGGCGTTTGGTGGTGGCTGGCTGGCCGGGTGGGCTGGTCAGTGGCGCAGGCTGCTCACCGCACAGCGCAAACCGGGTGTGGGCCCGGCCCTGGTCGTCGCACAGGTCCAGGTTGCCGTCTTGCAGGCTCCAGCGGGTGGCATCGGGGCCGGAGGCCTGGGCCACCTGGCCGTTGTCGCGCAGCCGGACCAGGCCCAGCGCGCTGCCATCGGTGCGGCGCAGCAGGTACAGCCGGTGCTCGTCCGGTGCGGCCATCAGCGCCGGGCGGGCATCGGCCAGCGCGCGCAGCATGGCCTGGTGCGGTGAGTGGGGTGCGGCCAGCGCCAGCGCAATGCGGGCGGCCGCGCTGGCGTCTTCCAACTGGCCGCGCTGGCAGGCGGCGCGCAGCAGGGTTGCAGTCAGCGCCACGCAATTGGCGGCGGTCAGCGTCATGCCGGCCACCGGCGCAGCGGCGTTTGCAGCGGCTTTTGCGGCCGGCAGTGCGGCAAGGGCTTGGGGCAGCGGGGTGGCCAGGGCGGCAGCATTCATGTCGAGGATCTCCGGTCCATCGGGAATGCCCAGTCTAGGCAGGCCCTTGCGTGGCCAAACGATGAACAACGCGGTTTTCCGGGCCTGCTTTTGCGCTGTGGGCCCAGGCGTCGACGGCCTGTGGGACGGGGTGATGACGTCGTGTAGGAATTTGCCTGACAAGCCCCCCGGATAAAACAGGACTCAAGATGACGTACCGGGCTGATGTTGCTGGCTTGTTGCGGTGACTACAGTTCGTTTCACACCAGCCCCCCCGGCCCCCTCCACCCAGCTTCCCAGCGTTGCACTCACCGGAAACGACCC
>JANOBL010000361.1:0-3749 GCA_031411635.1 Betaproteobacteria bacterium | reverse complement strand
GGACTTCTCCATGACCTCCTGGAAAGAAAAAATGCCACCGATCGGCCAGCTTGGGCCGTTCATCGCGCTGATCATTGCCTGCGCAATTTTCGGCACCACCACTGATCAGTTTTTCAGCGGCGAGAACTTCTCGCTGATCCTGCAACAGGTGATGGTGGTGGGCGTGATCGCCATCGGCCAGACCCTGATCATCCTGACCGCCGGCATCGACCTGTCCTGCGGCATGGTGATGGCGCTGGGCAACATCGTGATGACCAAGTTTGCGGTTGATCTGGGCCTGCCGCCGATGCTGGCCGTGCTGTGCGGCATCGCCGTCACCGCTGGGTTTGGCCTGATCAACGGGCTGCTGGTCACCCGCATCAAGCTGCCGCCGTTCATCGTCACGCTGGGCACCACCAACATCGCGTTTGCGCTGACCCAGCTTTACTCCAAGGCCCAGACCGTCACCGATGTGCCCGCCAGCATGACCTGGCTGGGCGGCACCTTCCAGATAGGCGGCACCAACGTGGCCTTCGGCACTGTGCTGATGCTGCTGCTGTACCTGGGCGTGTGGTTCTGGCTGCGTGAAACCGCACCCGGCCGCCATGTGTACGCGGTGGGCAACAGCCCCGAGGCCACCCGGCTGGTGGGCATCCCGACCGACCGTGTACTGGTGGGCGTGTATGTGCTGGCCGGCGTGTTCTACGGCATTGCCTCGCTGCTGAGCGTGGCGCGCACCGGGGTGGGTGATCCCAATGCCGGCCAGACCGAGAACCTGGATGCCATCACCGCCGTGGTGCTGGGCGGTACCAGCCTGTTTGGCGGCCGGGGTGTGATCCTGGGCACCTTGATCGGTGCAGTCGTCGTCGGCGTGCTGCGCAATGGGCTCACGCTGATGGGTGTCGATTCGGTCTACCAAGTGTTGGTGACCGGCATTTTGGTGATCCTGGCGGTCACCGTGGACCAACTCTCACGCAAAGGCGGGCGCTGATCATGAGCGACTACAAACTGGTGATGCAGGCCAAGGGCCTGGTCAAACGTTACGGCCAGGTCACCGCGCTGGACGGTGCCGACTTCGAGCTGCGGGCGGGTGAAATCCTGGCGGTGATCGGCGACAACGGCGCCGGCAAGTCCAGCCTGATCAAGTGCTTGTCGGGGGCGACGATCCCCGACGAGGGCGAAATCCAGCTCGACGGCAAGGTGATCCACTTCAAGAGCCCGATCGACGCCCGGCGGGTTGGCATCGAGACGGTTTACCAAGACCTGGCGGTGGCGCCGGCGATGACGATTGCCGAGAACCTGTTCCTGGGCCGCGAGCTGCGGCGCGAGGGCTTCCTGGGCAATGTGCTGGGCATGCTGGACAAGAAGAAGATGCTGGAACAAAGCATCGCCCGCATGAACGACCTGAAGGTGGGCATCCGCTCGATGTTGCAGGCGGTGGAAACCTTGTCCGGCGGCCAGCGCCAATGTGTGGCGGTGGCGCGCGCGGCGGCGTTTGCCGAGCATGTGGTGATCCTGGACGAGCCCACCGCCGCGCTGGGTGTCAAGGAGGGCAACATGGTGCTGGAGCTGATCCGCCGGGTGCGCGACAAAGGCCTGCCGGTGATCCTGATCAGCCACAACATGCCGCATGTGTTCGAGATCGCCGACCGCATCCACGTTGCCCGGCTGGGCCGGCGCGCCGCGGTGCTGAACCCGAAGACGATCAACATGAGCGACACCGTGGCGGTGATGACCGGGGCGATGAAGCCCGAGGACATCCCGGCGCAGTGCCTGGCGCATTGAGGGCCGCGCCATGCTCAAAGGCATCCACCCGTTGCTGACGCCCGACCTGCTGAAGGTGCTGGCCGAGATGGGCCACGGTGATGAAATCGTCATCACCGACGCCAATTTCACCGCCGCCTCGTTGGGCCGGGGCAAGCCGCTGATCAGCTTGGCCGGCGCCGGCATGCAGCCGGCTTGCCAGGCGGTGTTGTCGCTGCTGCCGCTGGATGCGTCGGTGGCGCAGCCGGTGGCCTACATGAAAGTCTGCGACACGCCCGACGGCTACCGCAGTGCGCTGCAGCGCGAGGTGATGGATGGCCTGGCCGCGGCCGGTTTGCTGCAATCGGCACACTGCCAGGCCATAGAGCGGTTTGCGTTTTACGAGCGGGTCAAGCAGGCTTTTGCCATCGTGCACACCGGGGAGTTGCAGCCGTATGCCAACTTCCTGTTCAAGAAAGGTGTGATCAGCGAGGCCTTGCGTGCCTGAACGGCGCGCCGCCGGCAGCCTGGAGGCTGCCGGCACCCGGCTCAAGCCCCGCGGCTCCAGCCAGGGTGGTTTGCGCCAGTACAACGAGCGGGTGATGCTGCAGGCCATCCGGCTGCACGGCGCGCTGCCCGGCGCCGAGCTGGCCCGGCTGACGCACCTCACCGCGCAGACGGTGTCGATGATCACCAAGCGGCTGGAGGCCGATGGCCTGCTGCTGCGTGGTGCGCCGGTGCGTGGCAAAGTGGGTCAGCCGTCGGTGCCGCTGTCGCTCAATCCCAGCGGCGCGTTTGCGATCGGCATCAAGATCGGGCGCCGCAGCATCGATGTGCTGCTGGTCGATTTCGCCGGTACCGTGCGGCGGCGCTGGCAGCAGGATTACCGGTTCCCCGATCCGCCGCCGCTGCTGGCCGAGATCGCCGCCCGGCTGGCCGAGATCCGGCAGTTGTTGAGCCCCGCCGAGTACGAGCGGGTGCAGGGCATCGGCATCGCCGCGCCGCTGAACCTGGGCGGTTGGCAGACGCTGCTGGAGATGCCGCCCGAAGTGGCCGCGTTGTGGCCGGCGCTGGATTTGCGCGCCGAGGTGGCCGCGCTCACCGACCTGCCGGTGGCGCTGCTCAAAGACACCGCCGCCGCCTGCGTGGCCGAGCTGGTGGCCGGGCGTGGCCGCAGCATCCAGAGTTTTTTGTATGTGTTTGTCGATACCTTCGTCGGTGGCGGCCTGGTGCTGGACAGCCATTTGCGCGCCGGCCTGCACGGCAATGCCGGCGCCATCGGCTCTTTGCCGCTGGCGGTGGCCGGACCGGCCGGTGCCACCTTGACGCCGGTGCCATCGGCGCCGCCGCAGTTGCTCCGCGTGGCCTCGCTGCTGAACCTGGAGCTGCTGTACCAGGCCGCCGGGCTGGATGTGACTGCCGTGGCCGACCCGCGTGCGCTGCTGGCGCCGTGGCGTGTGCACACCGAGGCCTGGCTGGCCGACGCCAGCGCGGCGCTGGCGCTGGCAGTCAACAGCGCGGCCTGTTTGCTGGACCTGGAAAGCGTGATCCTGGATGGCTCGTTCAGCCTCGAGTTGCAGTTGGCGCTGCAAACCGCGCTGGCCCAGGCGATGGACTGCTATAGCTGGGAGGGTGTGACCCGCCCTGCGGTGATGGCCGGCACGATTGGCTCGGACGCCCGTGCGCTGGGCGGCGCGCTGCTGCCGCTGTACGCCAACTTTGCGCCGGATCGCGATTTGTTCTTGAAGATCGCGGCGGAGTGATGTTGGTTTTCTCCCTCGGGAAGAGGGAGCGGCCTGGGTCGATCTGAGCTTGGGCCGGCGGGGGTTGGGCAGTCGGCATCGGCATCGGCTCAGGCAACGTCAATCCGGGCCATCAACGCGGTTCATCTGTTTCACATAAGAAACATATGCCCATACTTGGGACAAATATCGGTGAAAACCCTCTTTCCATCGGTTTGAAATCAACTCATCATTGCTTGAGCGTTCCATGAATAAACCATTTACCCACTAATGGAACAATTTGGC
>JANOBL010000360.1:0-2531 GCA_031411635.1 Betaproteobacteria bacterium | reverse complement strand
TTGGCTCATGGGGCTCAGACCTTGCTCAACCATTCGGCGTACTTGGGGTTGCGACCATTGACGATGTCGAAGAAGGCCGATTGGATCTTCTCGGTGATAGGCCCGCGGCTGCCTTTGCCCAGCTCGATGCGGTCCAGCTCGCGGATCGGTGTTACCTCGGCCGCCGTGCCGGTAAAAAACGCCTCGTCGCAGATGTAGACCTCGTCGCGCGTGATGCGCTTTTCCACCAGCTTCAGCCCCAGGTCCTGGCAGATCGCCAGAATGGTGTTGCGGGTGATGCCGTTCAGCGCGCCGGCCGACAGATCCGGCGTAAAGACCACCCCGCCCTTGATGATGAAGATGTTCTCGCCGGCACCTTCGCTGACAAAACCCGATGGGTCCAGCAGCAGTGCCTCGTCGTAGCCCTCGTCGGTGACTTCCATGTTGGCCAGGATCGAGTTGGTGTAGTTGCTCACCGCCTTGGCCTGGGTCATCGTGATGTTGACGTGGTGCCGGGTATAGCTGCTGGTCTTCACGCGGATGCCACGCGCCAGGCCCTCTTCACCCAGGTAAGCGCCCCAGGGCCAGGCGGCCACCATCAGGTGGATGGTGTTGCCCTTGGGGGACACACCCAGCTTCTTGTCGCCGATCCACACCAGGGGCCGGAGATAACAGCTCTCGAGCTTGTTCTCGCGCACCACGGCGATTTGTGCGTCCATCACCTGCTGGGGCGTGAACGGGATCTTCATGCGCAGGATCTTGGCCGAGTTGAACAGCCGCTCGGTGTGCTCCTGCAGCCGGAAGATGGCTGTGCCCGCAGCGGTGTCGTAGGCCCGAACGCCCTCGAAGGCGCCGCAGCCGTAGTGCAGCGTGTGGGTCAGCACATGAATCTTGGCGTCGCGCCATTCCACCATCTGCCCGTCCATCCATATCTTGCCGTCGCGGTCGGACATGGACGTGGGCTGGGCTGTGGACATGCGGGGGGCTCCTTCGTGGTTTGCTTCGTGGTTTGCTTCGGGAAAGGCTGAATCGGTGCAGCGGCGGATTTTAGGCGCTGGCCTGCTGCGCCGAACCGGCGGCCCGCTGCAGCGACCACTCGACGCAGCGCCCGTTGTGCAGCACCACCTGCACCGCATCGCCGGCGCCGTCGTGCCAGCGGTAGGTCTCGGGCGCGTCGGCCAGCTTTTCGCCCAGGCTGCGGGTGATGGTCAGGATCTTCATCAACGGCATGCCGGCATGCAGCTTGGCGTTCAGCATCACCGCGCTGGGCACCGTGCCCACCGGGGCCTGGCTGGCGCTGCGCATCACGCGCAGCGTGCGGCTGAACTGCAGCAGCAGCCAGAACACCATGCCGGTGCCTGCCAGCGCCACGCCACGCCAACCAAAGAAGGTGTAGCCCAGGGCCACTGCCAGCACGGCCAAGGTCAGGCCCAGTTTTGCAGTCATCGTGATGCAGGTTTGAAGAGGAGGGAAAAGCAGGGGTTCCGGTGCGCCGGGCTCAGAGCCCACGCACCACGTCGATCGCGTCTTCGATGCGCTCTATCGCATGCACCGTCAGGCCTTCGATCGGCTTTTTCGGCGCATTGGCCTTGGGCACCAGCGCCACCGAGAAGCCGAGTTTCGCAGCCTCGCGCAGCCGCTCCTGGCCACGCGGCGCGGGCCGCACCTCGCCGGCCAGGCCAACCTCGCCAAACGCGAAGAAGCCACTGGGCAAGGCCTTGCCGCGCAAGCTGCCCTGGATTGCCAGCAGCACCGCCAGGTCGGCCGCCGGCTCGCTGATGCGCACCCCCCCCACGGCGTTGACAAACACGTCCTGGTCGGCGCTGTCCACGCCGGCATGGCGGTGCAACACCGCCAGCAGCATCGCCAGGCGATCCCGGTCCAGGCCCACGCTCAAGCGGCGCGGCGACGGCCCGCCGCTGTCCACCAAGGCCTGGATCTCCACCAGCAATGGACGTGTGCCTTCCAAGGTGACCAGCACACAAGACCCCGGCACCGGCGCACCGTGGGTGGACAGGAAGATCGCGCTCGGGTTGGAGACACCTTTCAAACCGCGCTCGGTCATCGCAAACACGCCGATCTCGTTGACCGCGCCAAAGCGGTTCTTGATCGCCCGCACCAGCCGGTAGCTGCTGTGGGTGTCGCCCTCAAAGTACAGCACCGTGTCGACGATGTGCTCCAGCACCCGCGGCCCGGCCAGCGCGCCCTCCTTGGTCACATGGCCTACCAGCACGATGGCGCAGCCGCTGGCCTTGGCCGTGCGGGTAAGTTGCGCCGCACATTCCCGCACCTGGGCCACGCTGCCGGGCGCACTGCTGAGCTGGTCGGAGTACAGGGTCTGGATCGAGTCGATGACGCAGAACGCCGGCTGCTCGCTGGTCAGCGCGGCCTGGATTTTTTCGAGCTGGATCTCGGCCATCACCCGCAGGTGCGTGCCCGACAGGCCGAGACGGTGTGCACGCAGCGCCACCTGGGCCACCGATTCTTCGCCGGTGACATACAGCACTTTGACCTGGCTGGACAGCGTCTCGGCGGCTTGCAGCAGCAAGGTG
>JANOBL010000359.1:0-3711 GCA_031411635.1 Betaproteobacteria bacterium | reverse complement strand
GCACCTCGCTGCCCGAGGGCGTGCCACTGATCCAGGTCGAAAGCGTGCGCGCCAACATCGGCCGCTGGTACCACGCCGACGTCGCCGTCGTTGGCGACGCCGGTGTCGTCGCGTTGCAGTTAGCCGTTGCCCTGTCCGCGCGCGACGCGGCCGACCGGCCATTCCACACCGAAGAGAACCGCCGCCGCCTTGCCGACTTCGACTGGGCCAGCGAGTTCGAGCCGGCGCACACGCCGCGCACGGTGGACCCACGCTCGCTCGCGCTGGCGATCAACGGCCTGCTGCCCGCCAACCGCAATGCGGTCTTCGACTCGGGCAATTTTCTGCAGATCCTGCCCTACATCTCGGGGCTGAGCCCGCAGCACATGAAGAGCGCGCACGACTTCTCGTCGATCGGCATGGGCTTTGGCACCGCGGTTGGCTATGCGGTGGGCACGCCCGAGCGAGCGACCGCGTTTTTTGTCGGCGACGGCAGCTTCTTGATGAACCTGGGCGAGCTGGAGACGGTGGCGCGCGAAGCGGTGCCGCTGATCATCGTGCTGCTCAACGACTGTGCCTACGGCGCCGAGACGCACTACCTGAAGATGCGCGACGCCCCAGTGGCCAAGTCGGTGTTCCTCGACATCGACTTTGCGCCCATCGGCGACGCACTGGGCTTCCAGACCGCCACGGTGCGCACGCTGGCCGAATTGCGCGCGCTGGCGCCGATGCTGCAGAACCCACAAGGGCCGATCCTGATCGACTGCAAGATCACCGCATCGGTGATGGCGCCGTTCCTGCTGGAAACCGTCGAACACGAGCGCCGGAAATGAACCACCCCCGAAGCGCCTTTGGCGCCTCCCCCTCAAGGGGGCGCCGCCAGCGGACCGGCAGAGCCGGATCCGCGGCGTCTGCTTGGCCGCACCCACTGAGATCGGACTGATCGATGCGCACACCCATTTGCGAACGCCTGGGCAATGCGCTGCCCATCTTCGCCTTCTCGCACTGCCGCGACGTCATCGTCGAGGTCACCAAGGCCGGCGGCTTTGGCGTGCTCGGCGCGTCCACGGTCAGCCCGGAGCAGCTAGAAGCCGAGTTGCGCTGGATCGACGACCATGTAGCCGGCCGGCCCTATGGTGTCGACGTGATCATCCCGACCACCTACGACAAACAGGCCGAGGCCGCGCTGGACGACCTGGCCAAGCTGATCCCGCAGGCCAACCGCGACTTTCTGGACGGCATCCTGGCCGCTGAAGGTGTGCCCGAGCTGCCCGAGGACGACCGCAAGCGCATCCACCACGAAATCGCCACCGGCCGTGGTGGCATGACGCCCGACGGTGCGCGCCGCCTGGTGCAGGTGGCGTTGCGCCACCCCGGTGTGCGTATGGTCGTCAGCGCGCTGGGTGCGCCGCCGCCCGACGTGGTGGCCGAGCTGCAACAGCGCGGCATCGTCATCGGCGCACTTTGCGGCAAGCCGCAGCATGCGGTGAAGCAGCGTGCTGCTGGCGTTGAGGTGATCATCGCGCAGGGCACCGAGGCGGGCGGCCACACCGGCGACATCGCCACCATGGTGCTGGTGCCCGAGGTGGTGCGCGCCTGCGGCCCCGGGATTGCGGTGCTGGCGGCCGGCGGCATCACGCATGGCAGCCAGATCGCCGCTTCGCTGGCGCTGGGCGCGCAAGGTGTCTGGTGCGGCACGGTCTGGCTGGGCACCCGCGAAAGCGAGCTTGAGCCCTTCGAGCGCGAAGTGCTGTTCGGCGCCCGCGCCGAGGACGCGGTGCGCCGCCGCGCCCGCACCGGCAAGCCGGTGCGCATGCTCAAGAGCAAGCTCTCGGAAGCCTGGGAGCAGCCCGGCGCGCCGCCTATCCTGCCAACCCCCTTGCAGGGCATCCTCTACAACGAGGCCCATGCGCGGGTGGTGCGGGCGCAGCGCAAGGACTTGTACTCGTTCCCGGTCGGCCAGTCGGTGGGCAGCCTGACCGGCGAGACGACGGTGAAGAACGAGATGGTGCGTTTGCAGATGGAATACATGGCCGCGATCGAACGGCTGGCCGCGTTGAACAGCGATCTCACCTGAAGGGAAGCCTGAAATGAAACCCCCACGCTCACTTAGTTCGCTGCCCCCCAAGGGGGCGCTCAGTACCTTCGGAACGGCCGGGCGGTACTGAGATGACCGACGAAGTGCTGGTCGAACACGACGACGGGCTGGTGATCATCACGATCAACCGCCCGCAGGTGCGCAACGCGGTGAACCGCGCCGTGTCCTACGGCGTTTGCGAAGCCATCGACGAGATGGAGCGGCGTGACGACCTGCGCCTGGCCATACTCACCGGCGCCGGTGGCAACTTCTGCGCCGGCATGGATCTGAAAGCGTTCTCGCAAGGCGAGGTCACGCGGGTTGAAGGCCGCGGCATCCTGGGCATCGTCAATGCGCCGCCAAAAAAGCCGCTGATCGCTGCGGTGGAAGGTTATGCGCTGGCCGGCGGCTTCGAGGCGGTGCTGGCCTGCGATCTGCTGGTGGCCTCGCGCACCGCGATGTTCGGCCTGCCCGAGGCCAGGCGCGGCCTGATGGCCGGTGCCGGCGGTCTGCTACGGCTGCCGCGGGTGATCCCGCAGCGCATCGCGATGGAGATGGCCGTTACCGGCGAGATGGTCTCGGCCGAACGTCTGGACCGTTACGGGCTGATCAACCGCCTGGTCGAACCTGGCGCGGCGCTGGCCGCCGCGAAAGACCTTGCGCGCCTGATCCTGGCCAACGCACCGCTGTCGGTGCTGCGCAGCAAGCAGGTGATTTACGAACAACACGACTGGCCACTGGCCACGATGTTTGAACGCCAGGACGCCGTGCTTGGCGCCTTCCGCGAGACCGCCGACGCCAAAGAAGGTGCGCTGGCCTTCGTCGAGAAGCGCAAGCCGCGCTGGACCGGGCATTGAAGCCCCCATGATTGGAGACAAGATGGCGACACGACGTGAACTGCTGCTGGGCGGCGCGGCCCTGCTCTCGGGCCTGGGCCTGGGCTTGGGGATGACACCCGCCGCATTGGCACAGCCCAGCAACCAGGTCGTGAAGCTGATCGTCGGCTTCCCGCCCGGTGGTTCGGGTGACCTGTTTGCCCGCATCCTGGCCGAGCGGCTGCAACAAGAACTGCAGACGCCGGTGGTGGTGGACAACCGCGCGGGTGGCGGTGGCCTGACCGCCGTGGCCGCGTTCCAGCGTGCGCCGGCCGATGGCTACACGCTGATGATGCACACCGGATCCACGGCGATATCGGCGCCGATATCGCGCAAGGTGGCGCCCTACAACCCGGTCGACGACTTTGCCTGGGTGGCGCTGCTGTCGAACGCGCCTTTCCTCGTCGCGGTGCACCCGGCGCTGCCGATCACCGACCTGAAGTCGCTGGTCGCCCATGCCAAGGCGCAGGCCGGCAAGCTGTCCTACGGCCACGCCGGCCTGGGCACCACGGTGCACCTGGCGGCCGAGCTGTTCAAGGACCGGGCGGGCATCACCGTCAGCGACATCCCGTACGCCGGCAGTGGGCCAGCGCTGACCGACACCATCGGCGGCAACGTCGCCTTCATCGTCGAGACCTATGGCACCGCGCGCGAGATCGGCCTCGACGTGGTGGCAGGCACCTGCAACCTGCTGGCCGCACCGCTGGGCACACCGGTGGAGCGGCAGACGCAGATCGCCGCGGCGGTGGCGCGCGCGACGGCCAGACCCGAGATGCAGCA
>JANOBL010000358.1:0-4778 GCA_031411635.1 Betaproteobacteria bacterium | reverse complement strand
TGCTGCCCGGCCGAGCCCGAAGTTGAAATCTATGCCTGCGCGGCTTACCGGGAAACGCTGCCTGGTGGCTGGGCACAAGCCCGGCAGCATCCACGATTCAAGGAAGACCTGTTCGATCCGCTGCTGGCTGAACACGGCGATACACGCCGGGCCGGCGGCGGGCGCGACCGGATGGTGGCCGAATCATTGAAGAACTACCCGCGACTGCTGCAGTTGTGCCCTGAACTGCGAACCCTGCGCAACAGGATTGCCGCGCTGCTGCAGCAGCTTTGAGGAAACCCGAATGGCCACCCGCAAGACCACCGCTCCCGTCCTGCCAGATCCGGCGCAACAGGCCTTGCCCATCCAGCCGGTGGACAAGCCCATCCTGTGCTCGCCCTACCGCGAGCCGGACCAGCACTGGGTGTATGACCGCGTCACCGGCATCCCCACCCGCACGCCGGGCCGGCGCGAGGCCAGCTACTGGTTCAAGACCGAGCGCACCGGCAGTGCCCAGTTGAAGCTGGGCTTCATGGCCGAGGAGGAGCGCGACAGCCTGCCGATGGTGAATGCCTTGCGCGAGGACGTGCGGCGCTGGCGCAAGAACAATTGGGAGGGCGTGTCACCGACGACCCGTGTCTTGCTGCAGCACTGGTCGCGGAATGACCGGATACGGCGTCTGTTCTTCTGTCAGATCGAGGCGGTGGAGACGCTGATCTACCTGCAAGAGTTGCTGGGCAGGGGGCACACGCCGCAACGGTTCAAGCCAGCGTTGTCGCCGGCTGACCATGCCGCGCTGATGGCCGGCCACAACCCGCGCCCTGCCGAGTGGGTGACGCACATTGCCCAGCACCCCAAGCTGATCGACCAGCCGCATGAGGCCGGCCTGAATCCGCTGCTGCGCTACGGCTGCAAGATGGCCACCGGCAGCGGCAAGACGGTGGTGATGGCACTGCTGATCGCCTGGGCAATCTGCAACCGAGGCCGCAGCGGCGATGCGCGTTACCCCAGGCATGTGCTGGTGGTGTGCCCCAACCTGACGATCAAAGAGCGCCTGGCTGTGCTGCAGCCGGGTGATGCCGACAACTACTTTGACCAGTTCGACCTGGTGCCTTCGGGCCTGCGCCCCGAGCTGGCCAAGGGCAAGCTGCTGGTGACCAACTGGCATGCCTTCAACCCAGAGGCCGAAGACATCCGCGTGGGCGGCGTGGCCATAGCCCGGCTGGGGCCTGAATCGGGCCAGGCCTTTGCCAGCAAGCGCCTGGGCGCGCTGTGGGACGGTGAGCCGATCCTGGTGCTCAACGACGAGGGCCACCATGCCTACCGGCCCGCACCGGTGCGCGACGGTGACACGCTTAGCCCTGAAGAGCGCGCCGAGCGTGAAGCCGCCACCGTGTGGGTTAGCGGGCTGGACCGCATCAACGCAGCCTGCGGCATTGCGCTGTGCGTGGATTTGTCGGCCACGCCGTTTTACCTGCACGGCAGTGGCTATCCGGAGGGCTCACCGTTTCCGTGGATCGTCAGCGACTTCAGCCTGGTAGATGCGATCGAGAGCGGCATCACCAAGATCCCGCGCTTGCCGGCGGTGGACAACACCGGCCGGCCCGAGCCGCAATTCTTCAAGCTATGGCAGCACGTCACCGCCAACCTGGCATCGGGCGAGCGCTTGCCGGGTGGCAAGCCCAAGCCGGAAGTGGCTTATGGCAAGGCGCAAGCCGCGCTGCTGACGCTGGCCGCGCAATGGAAGGCGCGCATGACGCAGATCGATGCCGCCGCGCCAGGCCAGGATCGCACACCGCCGGTGATGATTTTGGTGTGCGACAACACCGATATCGCAGCGCACTTTCACCGCATGATTTCTGGCGAGGAGACGATCCAGGCCGAGGCAGACGAGGACGAAGTCGGTGATGAGGATGAAGCCCCGAAGCGGCGCAAGAAGCCCAAGCCCATCAAACGCTATGGCAACGGCTTGACCGGCTTCCCAGACCTGTGGAACCAGGCTGGCGCCGAGGTGACGCTGCGCATCGATTCCAACCTGTTGGCCGCGGCCGAAAGCCAGGATCCCAACGCCAACCGCAAGGAGGCGGCTGAGGAGTTGCGCCGCATCGTGGCCACCGTGGGCCGGCCTGGCACGCCGGGTGCCAACATCCGTTGCGTGGTGAGCGTGAACATGCTCAGCGAAGGCTGGGATGCCAACAACGTGACCCACATCCTGGGGTTGCGTGCGTTTGGCAGCCAGTTGCTGTGCGAGCAGGTGGTGGGCCGGGGCCTGCGCCGCATGGACTACACGCCCGATCCGGCCACCGGTTTGCTGACCGAAGAATATGTGGACGTGTTTGGCGTCCCGTTCTCGCTGATCCCGTTCAAGGGCCGTACGCCGGGCGATCCGCCGCCCCCGGATGATCGGCCCAAGTACGAGGTGATGGCTCTGCCCGAGCGAGCCGCGTTCGAGATACGGTTTCCGGTGGTGGAGGGGTTTGTGATCGACCTGCAGCACCACGCGTTGAATTGCGATGTGCCGGCGATGGAGACCACGCGGCTGGACCCGACCGAAACGCCCAATGCGGCCTTTCTGCGGCCGCAAGTTGGCTATGCGGTGGGCACGCCAGGCGCGATGACCGGTTTCGGCTTCGACATCGTCACCCGCGAGGCCTACTACCGCGAGGTGCATCCTCAAACCATTGCCTTCGAGATCGCGCGTGAGGTGGTGCGCCGGCTCACCGATGCCTCGCACCCGGGCAGTGAACGGCTGCGCGCCAGTGGCCGGACCTCATTGTTTCCGCAGGTGCTGGGCTTCACCGAGCACTACATAGCTACGCGCGTTCAGTTCAACGGCATGCATGCGTGTGAACTGGGTTTGCAGCTCTACGTGCAGCGGGTGGTGGGGCTGCTTGTGGCGGCCATCCGGCCCGACGAGGCCCAGGGCGAGCCGCCGTTGCTACCGCGCCTGAACCGCTACCGTCCCACCGGCAGCACGGCGTCAGTGCGGTTCAAGACGGTCAAGCCCATCCAGGCCACGTTGACCAGCCACCTGAACTTTGTGGCGGCAGACACCGGCTCCTGGGAGCAGGCCGCCGCCACCCAACTGGAGATGGCGGCTGCTCAAGGATTGGTGATCTGCTACGCCCGCAATGACCGGCTGGAACTGACAGTACCCTACGAGTTTCAGGGCCAGGCCCACGCCTATGAGCCCGATTTTGTGCTGCGGCTGGCCGATGGCCGCCATTTGTTGCTGGAGATCAAAGGCCAGCAATACGCCGACACGCCGGCCAAACACCAGGCTGCGCGGCGTTGGGCGCAGGCGGTCACGCGCTGGGGCCGGCTGGGGGCGTGGGACTTCGAGGTGTGCTTTGACCCGCAGAAGTTGCTGGCGCAGTTGCAGCGATTGGCATCGCCGGCAATGAAAGCCGCCTGATCAACCACCAAACTCGTCACCCAGTTCCCGCGCCCGCTGCTGCGCGGCCTTCAAGGCCCTGACAAACGCTGTACCCACACCATCGGCCTGCAGCGATTGCAGCGCGGCATCCGTGGTGCCGCCCTTGCTGGTAACCCGCTCGCGCAGCACGGCAGGTGGCTCGTCGCTGCGCGCGGCCAGCTCGGTGGCGCCGTCAAACGTGGCCAATGCAAGCTGCCGGCCTTGCGCGGGCGTCAACCCCATTTCGGCGGCGGCGGCCATCATGGCTTCGACAAAATAAAACACATAGGCCGGGCCGGAGCCCGACAAGGCGGTCACCGCGTCCAGATCGGCCTCTTGCGCCAGCCACAGCAACTGGCCGGTGGGCGCCAGCACCTGCTCTATCTGCTGGCGTTCGGCGGCGCTCACCCCCGGCGTGGCAAACAAGCCGGCAATGCCGCGCCCGATCAGTGCCGGCGTGTTGGGCATGCTGCGCACGATGCGTGCCTGGGCCGCAACGCTGCCGATGGCGCGCGCAATGGTGTTGCAGCGGATGCCGGCCATCACGCTGAGCTGCAGCGCGCCGCCCACCCAGGATGCGCAGGGCGCAGCGGCCACGCCAAACAACTGCGGTTTGACGGCCCACACCACCAGCGCCGCATGGGCCAGGCTGGCATCGGCGGCCGCCAGCGTGCGCACGCCAAACTCGGCACGCAGGCGGTCACGCTGGGCATCACCCGGGTCCAGCACCAGGATGTCTTGCGCCGCGCGGCCGGCACGGATCAGCCCGCCGATCAGCGCGCTGGCCATGTTGCCGCCGCCGACAAAGGCGATCGTGGAGGGGATCATCAAAGAGGAAGGGGCAGCCATCAAACCAGTGTATCGGCGGGGTGCTGTGTCATTTCAAGCGGTCATTCCGGGCGTCATTCGGGACTGATGGCCACGTCATGCAATCGGCGCATAACCTGCCGCAGGCCAGCGATCAAGCTCTACATTGCGGCGGCAGTGGGCTGGTGACCCGCCACAAGCGGCGGCACCAAACCACAGCCCATCCATCCCAACCGGACTTGCCAACATGTCGCTTTCCTACGTTCAACCCACCGCTGACAGCCCCTGGGGCACTTATTTGTCGCAGGTGGACCGGGTCACCCCGTACCTGGGCTCGCTGGCCCGCTGGGCCGAGACCTTGAAGCGCCCCAAGCGTGCACTGATCGTCGATGTGCCGATCGAGCTGGACAACGGCGTGATCGCCCACCACGAGGGTTACCGCGTGCAGCACAGCCTGACCCGCGGCCCCGGCAAGGGCGGAGTGCGCTACCACCCCGACGTGACGCTGGAAGAGGTGATGGCGCTGTCGGCCTGGATGAGCGTCAAAAACGCCGCAGTGAACCTGCCGTTTGGCGGC
>JANOBL010000357.1:0-3968 GCA_031411635.1 Betaproteobacteria bacterium | reverse complement strand
CCGGCGCGGCTGCACCACCAGGCGGCGGCGCTGATGCTGGGCGGCCCGGTGCAATTGCGCATCACTGGCCTGCCCTCGCCAGCCGCCAAAACCGACGCACCCAGCGCCAAGCCGGTGGTCGAGTTCAAAACCACACTGACCGGCCGCACGCTGGACGGCCTGGGCCAGCCGGTGCGGCTGCAGCTTGCCGGCAGCGCCCAGCGTGACCACCTGCTGCTGACCCAAGCCCAGGCCAGCGCCGGCCCGGCCAGCGCCCAGGCCACGCTGGAGGCGCGGGCCGAGCCAGCCGGCTGGCGCCTCAAAGGCCAGGCCAAGCTGGACCACTTTGACCCCCGCCCGTGGTGGCGCGGGCCCGACAAATCCCCCTGGCGGCGGGGCCCACACCGGCTGGACGGCGAGGCCGACATCGCCTTGCTATGGCGTGCCAACGCCGCCGCCACCAGCAACCCGGCCGTGCCCACGCTGGAGCGCTGGCTGGCGGCACTGGACGGCGACGCCAAACTCAGCGTGCACGACAGCCAGTTTGCAGGCCTGCCGCTGGCCGCATCGCTGCGGCTGCACAGCCTGGGCACCGGCGCCGAGATCGACGCCAGCGCCGATCTGGCGGGCAACCGGCTTGCACTGCAAGGCCAGCGTGCCGCCACCCCATCGGCCGACCGCTGGCGGCTGCAGCTTCAAGCACCAAGCCTGGCCACGCTGGCGCCACTGGGTCGCTTGTTGACCGAGCTGGACCCTGGCCTGGCAGACCTGTGGCCACGCAGCGGCCAACTGCAGGGCGAGTTGCAAGCCAGCGGCCGCTGGCCGGCGCTGCGCACCCAGGGCGATCTGCGCGCGCAGGACTTGGCCGCCAACCTGGCCGCGCTGCAATCGGCCAGCCTGGCCTGGACCACCGGTGACAGCGCCGACGCCGCGCTGGCCATCAAGCTGCAAGCCCAGGGCCTCGTCAGCGCCGAACGCCGGCTGGACAGCCTGGCCGCCACACTGGCCGGCACGCTGCGCAAACACACGCTGGACCTGCGCTTTGACAGCCCCGCCAAGCCCCCCGCCTGGACCGAAAACCTGCTGGGCCCAGCCGGCAGCGGCACCCGGCTGCAGGCCACCGGCAACGGCAGTTGGACGCCGGCCAACGCCAATAACGCCGTTGGCCCCGGCACCTGGCGGCTGGACGGGTTAACGCTGCAAGGCGGTGCCCGTGACAGCGGCGGTGGCAGCCGGCCATGGCTTGCTGCGCAGGGCCTGGCGGCCGAGTTGGTGCTGGGGGCAGGCTTGTCGGCCCAATCGCTGAGCTTGGCGCCGGGCCGGGTGCAGTTGCTAAGCACCGCACTGCAATGGCGCGATGCGCGCTGGTTGGCTGCGGCTGGTGCCACCCCGGCCCGCTTGACGCTGGCCGCCGAGCTGGAGCGCTTTGACGTGGCCGCGCTGCTGGCCCGGGTGCAGCCTCAAATGGGCTGGGGCGGCGAGCTGACGGTTGGCGGCAAGATCGACATCCGCAGTGCCGAACGCTTCGACGCCGACATCGTGCTGGAGCGCCTGGCCGGCGACCTGACGCTGACCGACGATCTGGGCGCCACCCAATCGCTGGGTGTTACCGATCTGCGGCTGGCGCTGACCGCACACGATGGCCTGTGGCAATTTGCCCAGGGCGTGGCCGGCCGCAGCATCGGCGAGATGGCCGGCGCCCAGGTGCTGCGCACCACCGCCGACAAAACCTGGCCACCGGCCGATGCCGCGCTGCAAGGGGTGATCGAATCGCGCGTGGCCAATCTGGGCATCTGGGGCGCCTGGGTGCCGCCTGGCTGGCGCCTGGCCGGCAACCTGCGCACCAGCGCCAGTTTTGGCGGCACGCTGGGCGCGCCCGAAGTCAGTGGCCAGATGCTGGGCAGCGGCCTGGGTGTGCGCAACCTGCTGCAGGGCGTCAGCGTCAGCGAGGGTGAACTGGCACTGACATTGGCCGGCGACAGCGCCCGCATCGACAAGTTCAGCTTCAAAGGCGGCGACGGCACGCTCACGTTGACCGGCAGCGCCAAGCTTGGCGCCACGCCCGGTGCCACGGTGCATATAGCAGCTCAGCGTTTTCGGCTTCTCGGCCGCATCGACCGCCGGCTGGTGGCCAGCGGCAGCGCCGATCTGCAGTTGGACGCGCAACGCCTGAAGCTGGACGGCGGCTTCACGATCGACGAAGGCCTGATCGACTTCAGCCGCAGCGACGCCCCGGCGCTGGACGCCGATGTGGTAGTGCGGCGCAGCGCCGGCGCCGCATCGGCTCCGGCCGAGCGCAGCGCCGCAGCACCGCCGCCCGCGCCGCTGCGACAACCCCAGGTGGCGCTGAAGATCAACCTGGGCCAGCAGCTTCGGCTGCGCGGCCACGGCGTGGACACTGGCCTGCGCGGCGACCTGGCGGTTACCAGCCCCGACGGCAAACTGGCGCTGCACGGCCAGGTGCGCGCCGAGGGCGGCACGGTGGCGGCCTACGGCCAGAAGCTGGAGATCGAGCGCGGCGCGGTCAGTTTTACCGGCGCGCTGGACAACCCGCTGCTGGACGTGCTGGCGATCCGGCCCAACCTGGATGTGCGGGTGGGCGTGCTGGTGGCCGGCCCGGCGCAAAACCCGCGCATCCGGCTGTTTTCCGAGCCTGAACTGGCCGATTACGACAAGCTGAGCTGGCTGGTGTTGGGCCGCAGCCCCGACGGCCTGGGCCGCAGCGACACCGCACTGCTGCAGCGCGCGGCATTTGCGCTGCTGGCGGGCGACGGCAAAAGCCCGGGTGATGCGCTGCTGGAGAGCATCGGGCTAACCGATTTTTCAGTACGGCAAAGTGATGGCGACACCCGCGAAACCATCGTCAGCCTGGGCAAGCAGTTGTCGCGCCGCTGGTATTTGGGCTACGAGCGCAGCGTCAACGCCACCACTGGAAGCTGGCAACTGATCTACCGGCTGGCGCAGCGGTTTACGCTGAGGGCGCAATCGGGCACCGACAACGCGCTGGATGTGATCTGGTCTTGGCGGTGGTGAGAGGGTGAGCCGGCGGTGTCAATCACCCGGACTGCGAATCGATCACCGTGCGCTTGCCGTCCAGCGTCACCACCCAGACCTCGGCCGCGCCGGCCTGCAGGTACAGCCCGGCCTTCATGTGCATCTCAGCCCAGGTATTGGAGGGCGACATGATTTCCACGCAAAGCTCGGGTGCCTGCGGGAACGGCGTGGCCCATCCCAGTGCGTCCAGGCGCTTTTTCGAGATCCAGGCCACATCGGCCACCCGCACGCCGTCGGAGGTTTGCACGCTGCACGCCACCAGCACCTTGCCGCCACGCCGGCGGCGCAATTCGGTGGCCAACTCGGCCTGCAAAGCGCCGTGCTTGTTGCCGGCCGGGCTCATCTCGATCTTGCCCCAGCGATTGAGCTCGATCTTGAACGGCAGGTTCTGCAACCAGGGGTTGGCGATGACATCGGCCCACTGCATGCTGCGCTACCTCGTTTGGAATCGATGGATCAGTGTGCCGTGGCCAAGAAGCCGGAATGGCGGCCGCCACCCACCGATTGAGGCAGCGTTGCGCTCAGCCGCGGCCCAAGGTTTCAGCCACCCTGCGCACCGCAGGCAATTCTCGAACCGCGCCCGCAGCCGCCACCAGCGTGCTTTTGTCTTGCTGGCTCAGTTTCTGCAGATCACCATCTTCAAAATAGACCAGCGCTTTCAAACTCTCGCTGGGTTGAAAAGCGGGCTCAAAAAACAGCCGCGCTGCCGCCAATCCTTTCGACATACTGACGCCCGCCCTGATCATCATGGCAATGTCTCGGTAGTCCTTTGCCTCGGCGCGCTGCAACACCACTCTCACTTTGGTTGCCATCAGGTCATCCAACGACGCCACCATCAGCACACCATCGTCTGTCATATCGGGTTCACCAACATGACCGAAGGCAATCGTTCCGAAAAACGAAACCTTGACGTGCGAGTGGCTTGTGTCGCCATA
>JANOBL010000356.1:0-5550 GCA_031411635.1 Betaproteobacteria bacterium | reverse complement strand
GCCGAGCTCACCGAGAGCGGCTGCGTCGGCTTCAGCCAGGCCGAGACGCCCATCACCGACACCCTGGTGCTGCAGCGGGCGCTGCAGTACGCATCCACCTACGGCTACACGGTGTGGCTGCGCCCGCAGGACGCTTGGCTGGGCAAGGGTGTGGCTGCGCAGGGCGCGGTGGCCACGCGGCTGGGCCTGTCCGGCGTGCCGGTGGTGGCCGAGACGGTGGCGCTGCTGACCATCATCGAACTGGTGCGCACCACCGGCGCCCGGGTGCATCTGTGCCGCTTGTCGTCCGCCGCCGGCGTGGCCTTGCTGCGCGCCGCCAAGGCCGAAGGGCTGCCCATCACCGCCGATGTGTCGATCAACTCGCTGCACCTGACCGATGTGGACATCGGCTTCTTCAACCCGGCGATGCGATTGACGCCGCCACTGCGCCTGGGCGCCGACCGCGCCGCGCTGCGCGCCGCGCTGGCCGACGGCACGATCGATGCGCTGGTGTCCGACCACACGCCGGTGGAAGGCGACGCCAAGACCTTGCCCTTTGGCGAGGCCGAGCCCGGCGCCACCGGGCTGGAGCTGCTGCTGAGCCTGGCGCTGAAATGGGGCGCCGACAGTGGCCTGTCCTTGCCCGCCACCTTGGCCCGCGTCACCAGCGAGCCGGTGCGGGTGCTGGGTGATGCGCTGGGCTCGCTGGCCTCGTCGGCCGGCCAGTTGCTGACCGGTGGTGTGGCCGACCTGTGCATCTTCGACCCGGCGGTGACCTGGGCGGTGGCGCCGCAACAGCTTGCCAGCCAGGGCAAACACACGCCGTTTTTGTTTGACGCCACCGGCATGGCCTTGCCAGGCCGGGTGCGTGCCACCTTGGTGGCTGGCACGGTGGCTTACGAGTCGCCATTGCGCTGATGTTGTCCGGCATGCGCAGCCTGCGGGCGCTGTGGCGCATAGTCCGGCTGCTGCTGCACCTGCTGCATGGCATCGCGGTGATGGCGCTGCGCTTTCCCAGCCTGGACGCTGCCGGCCGCCATGCCCGCATCGCCTGGTGGTCGGCCGGTTTGTTGCGGGTGATGGGGGTGGGCTTGCAGACCAGCGGCCAGGCCCGGCCCGGCGCCAACCTGTTGCTGGCCAACCATGTGTCGTGGCTGGACATCGCCGCGCTGCACGCCGCCGTGCCGCAAGCGCGTTTTGTCGCCAAGGCCGATGTGCTGGCCTGGCCGCTGCTGGGCTGGTTGATCCGTGGCGCCGGCAGCTTGTTCATCGAGCGTGAGCGCAAGCGCGATGCACTGCGTGTGGTGCATGCAGTGGCCGATGCACTGCGTGCCGGGCAAACGGTGGCGGTGTTCCCCGAAGGCACCACCGGCGCCGGGCCCGAGCCATTGCCGTTCCATGCCAACTTGCTGCAGGCGGCGATCAGCACCCACACGCCGGTACAGCTTGCAGTGTTGCGTTTTGCCGATGCCCAGCACCGCTTCAGCCCGGCGGTGGCCTACCTGGGCGACACCACGCTGCTGCAAAGCCTGTGGCGGGTGGCCAGCGCCAGCGGCCTGGTGGTGCATCTGGCATTGCTGCCGGCCCAGGCCACCGCCCACGCCGACCGGCGGGCGCTGGCGCTGAGCCTGCGTCAGCAGGTGGCCGACAGCTTGTTAGCTTGAGCGCGGCGTGTGCCGGGCCTGTTGTTTTTGGGCGTAGAGTGAATCAGTGAACCGTTTTTGCCCGGTTGCTGCAGGAGACAAGCACGATGAACCCCGGCCTGTTGCTGGCCTTTGACGACGAGCAAACCCAGGCCGCGGCGCTGGCCGAAGCGCTGGCCATCCCGTTGGCATGCATCGAGCGCCACCGCTTTCCCGATGGTGAATCGCGGCTGCGTCTGCCAGCGGCACTGCCACCCCAAGTGCTGCTGCTGCGTGGCCTGCACC
This sequence comes from Betaproteobacteria bacterium, assembly GCA_031411635.1. Taxonomy (GTDB): domain Bacteria; phylum Pseudomonadota; class Gammaproteobacteria; order Burkholderiales; family Burkholderiaceae_C; genus Pseudaquabacterium. The sequence goes on along the minus strand of JANOBL010000356.1, from coordinate 3,643 downwards.
AGCCCAATGACAAGCTGGTGGAGTTGCTGATCGCCGCGCCCGCCGCGCGCGCGCTGGGTGCGCGGCAAATCCTGCTGGTCAGCCCCTACCTGGCCTACATGCGGCAGGACATCGCGTTCAATCCCGGCGAGGCAGTGAGCCAGCGCCACATTGCGGCCTTGCTGGGCAGCCAGGTGGACGGCTTGATCACGGTGGACCCGCACCTGCACCGCATCAGCTCGCTGGACGAGGTCATGCCCAGCACCTGCCGAGGTGTTGCGCTGAGCGCTGCACCGCTGCTGGGCGCCTGGGTGGCCCAGCAGGTGCCGCAGGCACTGCTGCTGGGGCCGGACGAAGAAGCGCTGCAATGGGTGGCCGAGGCCGGCCGATTGCACGGCCTGGACCATGCGGTGTGCCACAAGCAGCGCCTGGGTGATCGCGAGGTGCGGGTGGCGCTGCCCGCCGGCACCCTCCTGGCCGGCCGGGCCGTGGTGCTGGTGGACGATGTGGCAAGCACCGGCCGCACCCTGGTAGAGGCCACCCTGGCTGCGCTGGCGGCCGGCGCGGCCACGGTGGACGTGGCGGTAACACATGCGCTGTTCATCGGCGACGCGATGGCGCAATTGCGCAGCGCCGGGGTGCGCCATGTCTGGAGCAGCGACACCGTGCCGCATGCCAGCTCGGTGGTGGCGATCAACCGGCTGTTGGCGCAGGCTGTTCTGGCTTTCTGAAACGCTGGCCGGCGCTACATTCGAGCGCACGAAGTTCCGAACAGCCCGGCCCGCGGCTGAAGCGCCCGGGAGCACTTGCATTGGCCATCGATCTGCTGCGACTGGTAAGCGACCAGATCAAGCTGGGCCAGCCGCTGCCGTTTGGCGTGCGGGACGAAAACGGCAAGCTGCTGCTGGCACGCGGCCGGCGGGTGGCCAGCGAGGCACAACTGCAGGGCCTGCTGGCGCGCGGCCTGTACGCCGACCATGACGATCCCGAGCCGGGTGAAACCGAGCCCGACGCCGACCAGCCGGCCCGCAAGCCCACCTTGTTTGACCTGTGGAAACAAACCCCGGCCCGGCTGGACGTGTTGCTGTGCGGCCTGGACAAGCCCGGTTTTGCCAAGCGCTGCGCGCTGTTTGCCAGCCAGTTGATGGCGCTGGTTGGGCGTGACCCGGACATCGGCATCTACCTGTCGGTGCGCCAGGATCCCAGGCATCTCAGGCTGTACGGCCTGAACCACTCGCTGCACTGCGCGCTGGTCTGCCAGTTGGCCACCACCCGCGCCGGCTGGCCCGCCGAGCGGGTGCGCAGCCTGGTGCAGGCGGCGCTGACGATGAACCTGGCCATCATCGATGTGCAAGGCCGGTATGCCGCGATGGCCAGGCTCACCGACAACCAGTGCGAGCTGATCCGAAAGCACCCGCAGGCCGCGCTGGACCGGCTGCAGGCCGCTGGCGTGACCGACCCCGATTGGTTGCAAGCGGTGCTGCAACACCACGAGCGCCCGGGCGGCGGCGGTTATCCCGGCAACCTGAGCGAGAGTGGCGAGTTGGCCGCCGTGCTGCGCCTGGCCGATGTGTTCATGGCCAAGATCAGCCCGCGCACCGACCGGCCGGCGCTGCCTATCCAGGATGCCGCGCGCCAGCTCTTTGCCGATGCCAAAGGCAGCCCGCTGGCGGCCGCCATCATCAAGGAATACGGCATCTACCCGCCCGGCAACTTTGTGCAGCTCGCCTCGGGCGAGATGGCGGTGGTGATCCGTCGCGGCGCCACCGCGCACACCCCGCTGGCGGCAGCAGTGACCGACCAGCACGGCATCCCCACGGTGCGCACCTTCAAGCGCAATACCGCCGAGCCGGCGTACGCGATCAAATCGCTGCTGCTGGACAACAAGACCTTGCTGCGGGTGCCGCCTGAGCGGGTGTATGGGTTGGTGAGCTGATGGCCATGGTGGGCCGGGCAACTGACTAAACCGAACTTTGACCGCCTGATCCGGCTGTAGCCCAGTGTTTATGCGGGTTGCAGCCTTTTTTTGCTTCGATATGTACCCATGTATTATAGAACTTTTGTCTTGATTTATGCATTGACTACGCCTATCATTTATACCCATGTATATCGAGTCAGTCCCCAACCGAGATTCGCCCCCCGCCGTCCTGCTTCGCGAGTCCTGGCGCGAGGACGGCAAGGTCCGCAAGCGCACCCTGGCCAACCTGTCCTGCCTGCCCGCTTCGGTGGTTGACGGCCTGAAGGTGCTGCTGCGCGGCGGCGTGGCCGTGGCCAGCGCGGCCGAGCTGTTCACCATCGAGCGCAGCCTGCCCCACGGCCATGTCGCTGCGGTGCTGGGCAGCGCGCGCGGCTGCGGCGCTGCGGTCTGGTTCGGCTCGGCGCCCCAGGAGTTGCAGCCCTTGCTGCTGGCCATGCTGGTGGCCCGCATCATCGAGCCCGCCTCCAAGCTCGCCACCCACCGCCAGCTCCACGACGACACGGCCAGTTCCTCCCTGGGCCGCGTGCTGGGCGTGGGCCAGTGCAGCGCTGATGACCTGTACCGCGCGTTGGACTGGCTGCATCAGGCCCAGCCCGCCATCGAGCGGCGCCTGGCCCGCCAGCACCTGGTGGGCGCCACCCTGGTGCTCTACGACCTCACCTCCACCTGGCTGACCGGGAGTTGTTGTGAGCTGGCCGCGCGTGGCCACTCCCGCGACGGCAAGCGCGACGATCCGCAGATCGTCTTCGGCCTGGTCTGCAGCGCCGAGGGCTGCCCCATCGCGGTCGAGGTGTTCAAGGGCAACACCGCCGACCCGGCCACCGTGGCCGCGCAGGTGGCCAGGCTCAAGGACCGCTTCGGCATCGCTCACCTGGCCTGGGTGGGCGACCGCGGCATGCTCACCTCGGCGCGCATCGAGCAGGTGTTCAAGCCCGAGGGCATGGATTGGGTCAGTTCACTGCGCGCCCCGCAGATCGCGCAGTTGGCCCAGGAGCACGGGCCGTTTCAGCCCTCGCTGTTCGATGAGCGCAACCTGCTGGAGCTGACCAGCCAGCACTTCCCCGGCGAGCGCCTGGTGGTATGCCGCAACCCCTTGCTGGCCCAGGAGCGGGCGCGCAAGCGGCTGGACTTGCTGGCCGCCACCGAGACTGACCTGGCCAAGATCGTGGTCGCCACCCAGCGTGCACGCAAGCCCCTGCGCGGCCAGGACGACATCGCCCTGCGCGTGGGCCGCGTGATCGGGCGCTTCCACATGGCCAAGCACTTCGATCTCACCATCACCGAGACCTCGCTGGCCTACCGGCGCAAGACCGAGGCCAGCGAGGCCGAGGCGGCGCTGGACGGCCTGTACGTCATCCGCACCAGCCTCCCCGCAGCACAGCTCGATGCCAACGCCACGGTGGCCGCCTACAAGAGCCTGGCCCACGTCGAGCGGGCCTTCCGTTCGATGAAAACGGTCGACCTCAACGTGCGCCCGGTGTTCGTCTACACCGAGCAGCATGTGCGCGCCCACGTCTTCCTGTGCATGCTGGCCTACTACGTCGAGTGGCACATGCGCCAGCGCTTGAAGCCCATGCTGTTCGATGACGAGCAGCTCGATCTGGCCAACACCGCGCGCGCCTGTGCGGTGGACAAGGCACAGCGCTCAGACCACGCCAAGCACAAGGACGCCAGCAAGACCGCCGA
>JANOBL010000355.1:0-2930 GCA_031411635.1 Betaproteobacteria bacterium | reverse complement strand
TCGAGCGTGACCGCCACGAATTGTTCGCCAACCTTGACGCCGTGTCCTTCGAGCTGCCCGCTGATGCCCGAGGCGCGCGCACGGTAGCGACGATTGACGTAAGCCGCCAGCCCGACCAGGAAATCCGGATCGCTGTGCGGCACGTCTTCGGCGCGGAAACCTTGTGGGTAGTTCTCGGCGATGAAGCCGGTGTTGAAATCGCCTGCCACAAATTTGGGATGCGCCAGCAGCGCACTTTGGAACGGGATGTTGCTGGCCACGCCGCGGATCACAAACGCATTCAGCGCCTCGCGCATCTTGTGGATCGCGTCCAGCCGATCACTGCCGTGCACGATCAGCTTGGCGATCATCGAGTCGTAAAACATCGGGATCTCGCCGCCTTCGGTGACGCCGGTGTCCACCCTGACGCCGCCACCTTCGGGCACCGGCAACGACGCTTCCATCGTGGTTGGTGGCGGCGCAAAACGCACCAAGCGGCCGGTGGACGGCAGAAAGCCCCGAAACGGGTCTTCGGCATTGATGCGGCATTCCATCGCCCAGCCCCGGCGGGCAATCTGCTGCTGGGTGAAGCCCAGTTTTTCACCCGCTGCCACCCGGATCATCTGCGCCACCAGGTCGATGCCGGTGATGGCTTCGGTCACCGGGTGCTCCACCTGCAGCCGGGTGTTCATCTCCAGAAAGTAAAAGCTTTGGTCTTTGCCGACGACAAACTCCACGGTGCCGGCGCTTTGGTAGTTCACCGCTTTGGCCAGCGCCACCGCCTGCGCGCCCATGGCCTGGCGCGTGGCTTCGCTGATGAACGGTGATGGCGCCTCCTCGATCACCTTTTGGTGCCGGCGCTGGATCGAGCATTCACGCTCGTGCAGGTAGACGCAGTTGCCATGGGCGTCGCCCAGCACCTGGATCTCGATGTGGCGTGGGCTTTCAACAAACTTCTCGATGAACACCCGGTCGTCGCCAAAGCTGTTGCGCGCCTCGTTGCGGCAGGCGCTAAATCCTTCCAGCGCCTCCTTGTCGTTGAAGGCCACGCGCAAGCCCTTGCCACCGCCACCGGCGCTGGCCTTGATCATCACCGGGTAGCCGATGTCCTTGGCAATCTGCACCGCGCGCTCGGGTGTTTCTATCGCCTCGTTCCAGCCCGGGATGGTGTTGACCTGGGCTGCCAGCGCCAGCTTCTTGGACGCGATCTTGTCGCCCATCGCCGCAATGCTGTGGTGCTTGGGGCCGATAAAGACAATGCCTTCTTCTTCAAGCTTTTTTGCAAAAGCCGCGTTCTCGGACAAAAAGCCGTAGCCCGGGTGCACCGCCTGCGCGCCGGTGGCTTTGCACGCGGCGATGATCTTGTCGGCCAGCAAATAACTTTCACGCGACGGCGCCGGGCCGATGCACACCGCCTCGTCGGCCAGTTCCACATGCAGCGCGTCGCGGTCGGCTTCGGAATACACCGCCACGGTGGTAATGCCCATCTTCTTGGCGGCCTTGATCACTCGGCAGGCGATCTCGCCACGGTTGGCGATCAGTATCTTGGTGAACATTGTTGATTCTCCTGGTTCTGCCCCCTCTCCCTCACAGGGAGAGGGTTGGGGTGAGGGTGCAGGGCCACGATCAACCCTCACCCCTGCCCTCTCCCTGGAAGGGAGAGGGAGCAATGCCTACAGCGGAATATTGCCGTGCTTGCGCCACGGGTTTTCAAGCTTCTTGTCGCGCAGCATCACCAGCGATCGGCAGATGCGTTTGCGCGTCTCGTGCGGCTGGATCACGTCGTCAATGAAGCCCCGGCTGCCAGCGACAAACGGATTGGCAAACCGGGCCTTGTATTCGGCCTCGCGCGCGGCCAATTTCACCGGATCGCCCTTGTCTTCGCGGAAGATGATCTCCACCGCGCCCTTGGCGCCCATCACCGCAATCTCGGCATTGGGCCAGGCAAAGTTCACGTCGCCGCGCAGGTGCTTGCTGCTCATCACGTCGTAAGCGCCGCCGTAAGCCTTGCGGGTGATCACCGTCACCTTGGGCACGGTGCACTCGGCATAGGCGTACAACAGCTTGGCACCGTGCTTGATGATGCCGCCGTACTCTTGCGCGGTGCCGGGCATGAAGCCGGGCACGTCCACAAAGGTGACCACCGGGATGTTGAAAGCATCGCAGAAGCGCACAAAGCGCGCCGCCTTGATGCTGCTCTTGATGTCCAGGCAACCCGCCAGCACCTGCGGGTTGTTGGCCACGATGCCCACCGTCTGGCCCTCCATGCGGCCCAGGCCGATCACGATGTTCTTGGCGTAATCGGGCTGCAGCTCAAAAAAGTCACCATCGTCCAGCACCTTGTGGATCAGCTCCTTGATGTCATAGGGCTGGTTGGCGTTGTTGGGCACCAGGGTATCGAGCGACAGGTCCAGCCGGTCGGCCCGGTCGCCACTCAGGCGCACCGGTGGTTTCTCGCGGTTGTTCAGCGGCAGGTAGTTGTAAAAGCGCCGCAGCATCAGGATCGCTTCAACATCGTTTTCAAACGCCAGGTCGGCCACGCCGCTCTTGGTGGTGTGGGCGCCGGCACCGCCCAGCTCTTCGGCCGTCACCTCCTCGTGCGTCACGGTCTTGACCACCTCGGGGCCGGTGACAAACATGTAGCTGCTGTCCTTGACCATGAAGATGAAATCGGTCATGGCCGGTGAATACACCGCACCACCGGCGCAAGGCCCCATGATCAGGCTGATCTGCGGGATCACACCGCTGGCCATCACGTTGCGCTGGAACACATCGGCATAACCACCGAGTGACGCGACACCCTCCTGGATGCGTGCACCGCCGGAATCGTTGAGGCCGATCACCGGCGCGCCCACCTTCATCGCCTGGTCCATCACCTTGCAGATCTTCTCGGCATGGGCCTCGCTGAGCGCACCGCCAAATACCGTGAAATCCTGGCTGAACACAAACAC
>JANOBL010000354.1:0-2745 GCA_031411635.1 Betaproteobacteria bacterium | reverse complement strand
CGCCGACGAAACATCAGCCCGGGCCCTGGCTGATGGCATCGAAACGGAGTTTCCATGGCGCAAGCAACCCCCTACAGCTACACCGAGCGCAAGCGAATTCGCAAGAGTTTCGGCAAGCGCGCGAACGTGTTGAACGTTCCTTACCTGTTGACCATGCAGCGTGAGGCCTATGTCGCCTTCCTGCAAAAAGAACTGCCGCCGTCCAAACGCAAGCCCGAAGGGCTGCAGGCCGCGTTTTTGTCTGCGTTCCCGATCGTGTCACACAACAACATGGTCGAGATGAAGTTCATTGAGTACAACATCGCAAAACCGCCGTTCGACGTGCGGGAATGCCAGCAGCGGGGCCTGACCTTTGCGGCGGCAGTGCGTGCCAAGTTGCAGATGATCATCTACGACCGTGAGTCGTCGCCGGCCAAGGTGGTCAAGGAGATCAAGGAGCAAGAGGTCTACATGGGCGAAGTGCCGTTGATGACCGACTACGGCTCGTTCATCGTCAACGGCACCGAGCGGGTGATCGTCAGCCAGTTGCACCGCTCGCCGGGCGTGTTTTTCGAGCATGACAAGGGCAAGACGCACAGCTCGGGCAAGCTGTTGTTCTCGGCCCGGATCATTCCGTACCGCGGCTCGTGGCTGGATTTTGAGTTCGACCCGAAAGACATCCTGTACTTCCGCGTCGACCGCCGCCGCAAGATGCCGGTGACGATTCTGCTGAAGGCCATCGGCCTGAACCCGGAAGCCATACTCGCCAACTTCTTCGATTTCGACAGCTTCCGGCTGATGGACGCCGGTGCGCAGATGGAGTTTGTGCCCGATCGCCTGAAGGGTGAAGTGGCGCGTTTCGACATCACCGACAAAGACGGCAAGGTGGTGGTCGAGAAAGACAAGCGCATCACTGCGCGCCATGTGCGCCAGCTTGAGACCAACGGCACGCAGTTTGTTTCGGTGCCCGAGGACTACATCGTCGGCCGCATCGTCGCCCGCAACATGGTGGACGCCGATACCGGCGAGATCATCGCCAAGGCCAATGACGAGCTGACCGACCTGCTGCTGAAAAAACTGCGTGTGGCCGGTGTCAAGGACATCCAGTGCCTGTTCACCAACGAACTGGACCAGGGCGCCTACATCAGCCAGACCCTGGCCGCCGATGAAACCGCCGACGAGTTGGCCGCTCGCGTGGCAATTTATCGCATGATGCGCCCCGGCGAGCCGCCGACCGAAGACGCGGTGCAGGCCTTGTTTGGCCGCTTGTTCTACAACGAAGACACCTACGACCTCAGCCGCGTCGGCCGCATGAAGTTCAATGCCCGCGTCGGCCGCGACGTGCCCGAAGGCGCGATGACCTTGAACAACGAGGACATCCTCGATGTCGTCAAGATCCTGGTCGAGTTGCGCAACGGCCGTGGCGAGGTGGACGACATCGACCACCTGGGCAACCGGCGTGTGCGCTGCGTTGGTGAACTGGCCGAAAACCAGTACCGCAGCGGCCTGGCGCGCATCGAGAAGGCCGTCAAGGAGCGTCTCGGCCAGGCCGAGACCGACGCGCTGATGCCGCATGACCTGATCAACTCCAAGCCGATCTCTGCGGCCTTGAAAGAGTTCTTTGGTGCGTCGCAGCTCAGCCAGTTCATGGACCAGACCAACCCGCTGTCCGAGATCACGCACAAGCGGCGTGTCTCGGCCCTGGGCCCGGGTGGTTTGACGCGTGAGCGCGCCGGCTTCGAGGTGCGTGACGTGCACCCCACGCACTACGGCCGGGTCTGCCCGATCGAGACGCCGGAAGGCCCGAACATCGGCCTGATCAACTCGCTGGCGCTGTACGCACGCTTGAACGAATACGGCTTTCTGGAGACACCCTACCGCCGGGTGAACGATGGCAAGGTCACCGACCAGATCGATTACCTGTCTGCGATCGAAGAGGGCAAGTATGTGATCGCCCAGGCCAATGCCTCGCTCAGCGACGATGGAACCTTGACCGATGAGCTGGTCTCGGCGCGTGAGGCCGGTGAATCGGTGCTGACCTCGCCCGAGCGCATCCAGTACATGGACGTTGCGCCGGCGCAGATCGTCTCGGTGGCGGCTTCTTTGGTGCCTTTCCTGGAGCACGACGATGCCAATCGCGCGCTGATGGGCGCCAACATGCAGCGCCAGGCTGTGCCGGTTTTGCGCCCCGAAAAAGCCCTGGTCGGCACCGGGGTGGAGCGGGTGGCAGCGGTGGACTCGGGCACCGTGGTCACGTCGCGGCGCGGCGGCATCGTCGATTACGTCGATACCAACCGCATCGTGATCCGCGTCAATGACGCGGAGACGGTGGCTGGTGAAGTGGGCGTGGACATCTACAACCTGATCAAGTACCAGCGCAGCAACCAGAACACCAACATTCATCAGCGCGCCATCGTGCGCCGGGGCGATCATGTGGCTGCAGGCGACGTGGTGGCGGACGGCGCCTCCACCGACCTGGGTGAGCTGGCGCTGGGCCAGAACATGCTGGTCGGCTTCATGCCCTGGAACGGCTACAACTTCGAAGACTCGATCCTGATCTCCGAACGTGTGGTGGCCGAAGACCGCTACACCTCGATCCACATCGAGGAGTTGGTGGTGATGGCCCGCGACACCAAGCTGGGCTCGGAAGAAATCACCCGCGACATCCCGAACCTGAGCGAGCAGCAGCTCGGCCGCCTCGACGAATCCGGCATCGTGTATGTCGGCGCCGAAGTGAACCCGGGCGACACGCTGGTCGGCAAGGTC
>JANOBL010000353.1:0-2487 GCA_031411635.1 Betaproteobacteria bacterium | reverse complement strand
GATGGCCGGCGAGGGCCACATCCCGGTGGCCTGCACACCCACGCCCGGCAGCGCGGCGCCGATCAGCGGTGCGATGGACGAATGCGAGGTGACGTTCAGCCACCACATGGGCGTGACCCGCATTTTTGAATCCCCGCGGGTCACCAAGCCCTACACCGAAGACCAATGGGCCGAGGTGCTGGCGCTGGGCAACGCGGTGGACGAGCACCTGGAGGCCGGCGATGTGCGGCTGACGATGGGCGGTGAGCCCACCTTCGTCAGCGTGGACGACCGCGATGGCGCCGAGTGGAACACCGACGCGCTGGGGCCCACCAAACGCATGGTGGCGCAAGACCTGGTGCAGCGGCTGCGAGATCACTACGGCAAGGGCGGATTCCTGCACTTTGGCCAGGGCAAGTGGTACCCGGGTGAACAACTGCCGCGCTGGGCCTTGTCGATCTGCTGGCGCGCTGATGGTGAACCTTGCTGGCACGATCCATCGCTGTTTGCCGATGAGCGGTCCCCATTGCAATATACCTCGGCCGATGCCAAGGCCTTCATCAGCGCGCTGACACGCCGGCTTGGCTTGACCGACAAATACGTGCAGCCGGGCTTCGAAGACACCTGGTACTACCTGTGGCGCGAGCGCCGGTTGCCGGTCAATGTCGATCCGTTTGATGCCAAGCTGGAAGACGCGATGGAGCGTGAGCGGCTGCGCCGCGTCTTCATGCAAGGCTTGTCGCATGAGGTGGGATTTGCGCTGCCGCTGAAACGTGCCGACGCCGGCAAGCCGGGCAACCCGGCGCATCCGTTGTCGGCCGATGGCCGCTGGCAGACCGGCGCCTGGTTCTTCCGCGACGAACGCATGTATTTGTTCCCCGGCGATTCACCGATGGGGTATCGCTTGCCGCTGGACAGCCTGCCCTGGGTCAAGAGCACCGACTACCCGTACCACATCGAGGCTGATCCGTTCTCGCCGCGCGATGCACTGCCGGCGGCGGCGTTGATCCGCAGCCAGTACGCCGCGCATGTGATCGGTGGTGGTTTTGCCGAGGGTGGTGTGGTGGCCTTGCAAAGCAAGCGGGTGGAGCCGGGCAGCGGCAAGCCGCTGGGCGATGGCTCGGCTGCTGCGTTGGCGGCTGCGGCTGCGGCCGCTGCGGCCGGCGTTGCGGCTGAAACCGGCGCTGCCGGCAAGGCGTCGGGCAAGCCTGCATCGGTCACCGCGCTGAGCCCGCTGGACGCCAATCGCCAGCCTGCGTTGAACGAATCCGCCCACTGGATCACCCGCAGTGCGCTGGTGGTGGAGGTGCGCGATCCGGCGCGGTCCAACGGCCCCAAGGCCTCGCCGAAAATCGAGGATACCGATGCCGTACCAGGGCTGATGTATGTCTTCATGCCGCCGCTGGAAAAGCTTGAGGATTACCTGGAGCTGTTGACGGCGGTGGAAGCCACGGCCGCCGAGCAAGCTGTCAAAGTGGTGCTGGAAGGCTACCCACCGCCACGCGATCCTCGCCTGAAGATCCTGCAGATCACGCCCGACCCGGGCGTGATCGAGGTCAACATCCACCCGGCGCACAACTGGACCGAGTTGGTCGAGCACACCGAGTTTTTGTACCACGCGGCCTGGCAGTCCCGCCTGTCGTCAGAAAAATTCATGCTCGATGGCCGCCACACCGGCACCGGCGGTGGCAACCACTTTGTGATGGGCGGCGCACGGCCGGCCGACAGCCCGTTTTTGCGCCGGCCCGATGTGCTGGGCAGTTTGCTGGCCTTCTGGCACAACCACCCCAGCCTGAGCTATCTGTTCAGCGGCATGTTCATCGGCCCCACCAGCCAGGCGCCGCGCATCGACGAGGCACGCAACGACCAGCTCTACGAGCTGGAAATCGCACTCGGCGAGATCGAGAAAAACAAGGCGGTGTACGGCCAGCAGATGCCCCCGTGGCTGGTAGACCGGACCTTGCGCAACATCCTGGTGGACCTGACCGGCAACACCCATCGCAGCGAGTTCTGCATCGACAAGCTGTACTCGCCCGACTCGGCCACCGGCCGGCTGGGCCTGCTGGAGTTGCGTGCGTTCGAGATGCCGCCGCATGCCCGCATGAGCATCGTGCAGCAGCTTCTGCTGCGGGCCCTGGTGGCGCGTTTCTGGGACCAGCCGTACCGGCAAGACCTGGTGCGCTGGGGCACCGAGTTGCACGACCGCTTTCTGCTACCCACCTTTGTCTGGCAAGACTTTGAGCATGTGATCGAGGAGATGAACGGATCGGGCTTCGACTTCAAACCCGAATGGTTTGCGCCGCACTTTGAGTTCCGTTTTCCGCAGGTGGGCGAGCTGAGCAGCGAAGGTGTGCTGCTGCAGTTGCGCACGGCGCTGGAGCCTTGGCATGTGATGGGCGAAGAAGGCTCGTCGGCCGGCACCGTGCGCTATGTGGATTCATCGGTCGAGCGCATCGAGTTGAAGGTTTCGGGCCTGATCAACTCGCGCCATGTGGTTACCTGCAATGG
>JANOBL010000352.1:0-9064 GCA_031411635.1 Betaproteobacteria bacterium | reverse complement strand
CCGGCGGCAGCGTGCTGCTGATCGACGAGGTGGACAAGTCCGAAGAATCCTTCGAGGCCTTGCTGCTGGAGGTGCTGGCCGATTACCAGGTGACCATCCCCGAGATCGGCACCATCCGGGCCCAGGTGCCGCCGCTGGTGGTGCTGACCTCCAACAACACCCGCGAGCTGGGCGATGCGCTGAAGCGCCGCTGCCTGCACTTGCACATCGGCTTTCCCGATCCTGCGCTGGAGCACAGCGTGCTGCAAGCCCGGGTGCCCGGCATCCAGGCCTTGTTGCTGGCCCAGTTGGTGGGCTTTGTGCAGGCGCTGCGCCAGCAAAACATCCGCAAGCCACCGTCCATCGCCGAGAGTGTGGACTGGGCGCGCACGCTGTTGCTGCTGCATGCGCCAGCACTGGACGAAGCCCTGGTGCGCGACACCCTGAACGTGCTGCTCAAGCGTGAGAGTGACATCCAGGAGGTGCAGCCGCAGCTCGCCAAGCTCACCCGCGACGCCTTGTCGGCCGCCGCCAGCCTGGCGGGTTGAGCCGGATGGATCACACGCTGCTCGGCTTTGTGCGGCTGCTGCGCGCCGCCGGTGCCGATGTGTCGGTGGCCGAAACCATAGACGCTGCGCGGGCCATGGCGCTGGTGGGTTATGCCAGCCGGCAGGATCTGAAAGCCGCGCTGGGGGTGAGTCTGGCCAAATCGGCCGAAGAGCGGCTGATCCATGACCAGGTGTTCGAGCGCTATTTCGGCTTGCCGGCTGCACCCATTGGCGTTGATGCGGGCGATCTGTCGCTGGACCTGGCCTTGGCCCGGGCCGCGGCCGAGCTGGGGGTGGACGACATCCGCTTCTCGTCGCAGATCAGTTATTTCACGCAAGCGCTTGTGGACAAGCTGGGCTTGGTAAACCCACCGCAACGTGCCGAAGTCCACAAACTCGCTCGGGCCTTGGTCGAGCAACGCTTCGAGGTGTTTGGCCGCCCCGCCACCGAGGCCTTCATGACCGAGGTGGTGGTGTCGCGCCCGCTGGGCCGGCTGAGCCCACCCGACATGGCGCGCATGAAAACCGTGGTGGCCCGGCTGGCGCGCCGGCTGGCGCAGCGCCACGCGCGGCGGCGCCGGGTGCGGCTGCACCACCAGTTGGATTTGCGCCGCACCTTGCGCGCCAACGCCGGGCACGACGCGGTGCCGGTGGAACTGCACTTCAAGCACCGCCGGCGCGACCGGCCGCGTTTTGTCGTGCTGTGCGATGTATCGGGCTCGGTGGCCGGCCATGTGCGCTTTCTGCTGCTGTTTTTGTACGCGCTGCACGGCACGGTGGGCGATCTGCGCAGTTTTGTATTCTCCAACCGCCTGGTGGATGTGAGCGGCTTGCTGGCCACGCAGCCGTTTGACGAGGCCATGGCCACCATCCTGCGCGAGGTGGGCACCGGCGCCACCGATTACGGTCAGGCCTTGCTGGACCTGCAGACGCTGCACGGCCAGCACATCGACCACCGCAGCACCTTGCTGATCCTGGGGGATGGCCGGTCCAACCATGCCGACCCGCGGCTGGACCTGCTGGCCGAGCTGGCCCAACGCGCCAAGCGTGTGGTCTGGCTGTGCCCCGAGCCGCCCGGCCGCTGGGGCAGCGGCGATAGCTGTTTGCTGCGCTACCGGCCGCTGTGCACCCAGGTCAGCCACTGCGCCAATGTCAACGACCTGGAGCGCGCGATCGACGATGCCTTGCAGGCCTATGCTTGATGTCCACCTGCTTTTCGCCAATTTCTCCACCACCCTGACCAAGGCACACGAGATGACCCCAACCACCGCCACACCCTTCTCACTCAGCCCCAGCGATCCGCTGAACGACTTGCGCATGTCCGACAAGGCGGTGCCGCTGTACGAGCATGTCAAGCGCTTCATCGCCGACGTGGTCAACCCGATGAGCGAGAAGTACCACGCGCTGGCCCAGGGCCGCACCGGCGATGAGCGCTGGACCTACGCGCCCGGCCAGCTCGACCTGCTGAACGGCGCCAAGCAGCAGGCCAAGCAAGAAGGCTTGTGGAACTTCTTTCTGCCCGACGCCGACACCGGCGAGGGCTTGAGCAACCTGGATTACGCCTACATCGCGGTGGAGCTGGGCAAGAACCCGCTGGCCTCGGAGTGCATGAACTGCTCGGCCCCCGACACCGGCAACATGGAGGTGCTGGAGCGTGTGGGCACCGCCGCGCAGAAGGAGCAATGGCTGAAACCGCTGCTCGACGGCCAGATCCGCTCGGCCTATGCGATGACCGAGGTGCACCATGCTTCGTCCGACGCCAAGAACATCGCCACCACCGCGGTGCTGGACGGCGACGAGTGGGTGATCAACGGCGAAAAGCACTACATCAGCGGCGCCGGCAGCCCACGCTGCAAGATTTTGATCACGATGGTGCGCACCAGCCCCAATGCCGCGCCGCACAAGCAGCAATCGATGATCCTGGTGCCCAAGGACACACCGGGTGTGCAGATCGTCGGTGCGATGCATGTGTTTGGCGAAGACCACGCGCCGCATGGCCACATGCACATCGTGTTCAACAACGTGCGCGTGCCCAAGGCCAACATGCTGCTGGGCGAGGGCCGGGGTTTCGAGATATCCCAGGTGCGGCTGGGGCCGGGCCGCATCCACCACTGCATGCGCTCTATCGGCCAGGCCGAGAAGGCCTTGTCGCTGATGGTGCAGCGTGGCATCTCGCGCGAGGCTTTTGGCAAAAAGCTGGCCTGGCTGGGTGGCAATGTGGAAATCATCTCGCGCGCCCGCATCGACATCGAGGCGATGCGCCTGATGGTGCTCAAAGCCGCCAAGGCGATGGACGTGCTGGGCAACCGCGAAGCCCGGGTGTGGGTGCACATGGTCAAGGCCATGGTGCCCGAGCGGGTTTGCCAGATCATCGACCAGGCGATCCAGATGCACGGCGCGCTGGGCGTGTCGCAAAAAACCCCACTGGCCCACATGTACGCCCAGCAGCGCACCTTGCGCCTGGCCGATGGGCCGGACGAGGTGCACCATCTTGTGACCGGCCGGCACGAGATCCAGCTTTACGAGGGCCTGGGCGAAGACCCGACGATGGCGGTGGTCTGGCGCAGTTGACGGCGTCGCAAGATCTCGGTTTCAAGGGCCTCTTGAAATCCTGCGGCAGGGCCCCTAAATCGGCTTCTCCCAGGGTGCTGCGCCGGCAACGGCGCGGCGCCCGCCAACCCCAGGAGGCCCCGCCATGTACCGCAGCCAATTTCCGCGTGATTTGTTCGCCGAGGTGGATCGCCTGCAACGTGAGTTGCAGCAGTCCTTCGACACCCTCAACCCCAGCATCCGTGGCCTTGCCCGAGGCTACCCGGCGCTCAACGTCGGCAGCACCCCGCAATCGGTCGAGATCTACGCCTTTGCGCCCGGCATCAACCCGGCGCAGATCGAGGTCAAGCTCGAACGCGGCGTGCTGACCATCGAAGGCGAGCGTGCAGCCACGGTGGACGCCAGCGCCGGCCAGTCCACGGTGCACATCAACGAGCGGTTTGAAGGCCGCTTCCGCCGCGTGGTCAGCCTGCCGGAAGACATCGACGCCGGCGCTGTCAACGCGGCTTACCGCGACGGCGTGCTGCACATCAGCGTGCAGCGGCGTGAATCGGCGCAACCGCGCCGCATCGAAGTGCAATGAGTGAACCCAGGAGTTGATGCCATGACCAACACTTCCCAATCCACTTCCACGTCCGTGACCCAGCCCACCACCGACGATGGCCGCACCGAGCCCGCGCTGCTGCCGCTGGTGGACGTGATCGAAGACGCCACCGGCATCGTCGTCTACGCCGACCTGCCGGGTGTGCCGCGCGACCGCCTGAACGTGCGCGTGGAGGGCGATGCGTTGCTGATCGACGCCGATCTGGTGCTCAACGTGCCGCAGGGCATGCAGGCCAGCCACGCCGAGCTGCAGCGCACCCATTACCGCCGCGCCTTCACGCTCAGCCGCGAGCTGGACCCGGCCAAGGTCAGCGCCGAGTTGAGCCACGGTGTGCTGCGGGTGCGCATCCCAAAGGCCGAGTTTGCCCAGCCGCGCCGTATCGCGGTGCAGGTGAGCTGAGCCACACGCCGCCGATGGTTAACCGCGAGGAGATCGACCATGAAACTGGACGACATCCGCCAGAGCGTCGGTGCGCTGTGGGATTCGGTGGCCGAGGGCTGGGACCGCCTGCGCCAGACCACCGCCGGTGCACTGACCCGCTACCGGCCCGCCAACCAGGCCAGCCTGCCCACGGCTGACGAAGTTGATGACGCCAGCTACCTGCCCAGCGCCAGTTGGGCGATGCTGGGGGGCGACGTGTTCGAGGACGACAGGCGCATCGTGGTGCGCCTGGAAGCCCCGGGCATGAGCAAGGGCGACTTCGACATCCAGGTGCTGGGTGACGCCCTGGTGGTGCGGGGCGAGAAGCGCTTTGAGCGCGAAAGCACCGCCGGCCGCTGGCGTGTGCTGCAGTGCGCTTACGGCAGCTTTCTGCGCACCGTGCCGCTGCCGGCTGCAGTGCGGGATGAGCAGTCGCGCGCCAGCTACCGCAACGGCGTGCTGAAGGTGGAGTTGGTCAAGCTCAAACCGGGCAAGCCCACGGTGACCCAGATCACCGTGCACTGACCTGCGCTGCCGTGCCGGCCCATCGGCGGGAGTTTTTCCGCAGGTGGGCCGGCCTTGCGTTGGCGCTGTCCTGGCGCCGCTGAGCGTGGTGAGCCCCCCAATCAAGGGGTTATGCCTAGGGTAAACCCAGGTGTTGGTCTGCCGCCCATCGTCGAACCTGAAGAAACCAGCCCCGCAGCGCAGCCCTGCGGCGCCGTTGTCAAGGCCGTGCTGCGCAATGCAAGCTGGAGGGTGGCGATGAGAGTCTCGACGCGCGCGCTTTTGCTGTTGGGCGGCGGGCTGCTGGCCACCACCGCCAGCGCTTTCACGATCGGCTTCGACGATCTGTCGCCCGGCACCACACTGGGCTCGCAATACGCCGCATTGGGCGTGATCTTCAGCGCCAATGGTGGCAGCGGTGCCACCTCCACCGGCGAGCCCTGGGCCACCAATACCGACATGACGGTGGTGTCGCTGATCACCGGTGTCGACGGCGAAGACTACGGCGCGCTGGGCAGCCCCAGCCTGGTCAGCAACCATGTGCTGCGCCGCTACCTGGACTGGTACGGCGAAGACGGTGACCCCAGCTTCCGGATCGACCTGGCCACGCCGGCATCACAGATCAGCATCACTTTTGCCGGCCTTGGCAGTGCCGCCTTTGCACCCGATACCCGGCTGTGGGCCTATGCCGGCAGCTTGCTGGTTGGCAGTGCGGTGGGCTCGTGGCCCGATGAATCGGTGGGCCAGCTCACCCTGGGCGTTGTCGCGCCCGCCATCACGGCGGTGGTCGTTGCCCCCGGTTCTTACCGCGATTGGGTGGCAGTGGACAACATCAGCATCGCGCCGGTGCCCGAACCGGGCCGCTGGGCCTTGATGCTGCTGGGCATCGCCGGCCTGGGGGTGCTCAGCCGCCGCAGGCTTGAACCAGGAGAGCACCCATGAAACTGCTGAAAGCCCTTGCCCTGGCATCGATCCTGGCGGCGCTGGCCACCCCGGCCCTTGCGGCGCGGCCGATGCCGTTGGAAGACCCGATCCGCTTCACCGGCCACGGTGCGGCCTATGGGCCCGATGGGCGCCAAGTGGAGGTCACGGCGGCGTTCATCGCCCATGCCCAGGCGCTGTACACCGCCCAGGCGCTGCTGGCTGCCACGCCGGTGCAGCGGGCGCGTTTTGATTACAAGCGCAGCTACCTGACTGACCTGTCGCGCGGGGCGGTAACCGGGGTCGACCGGCAAAGTGCGCTCTATGCCAACAGCCTGCTGCTGGACTGGTTGATCGACGAGGTCAAACCGCCCGAGGCCGCCCGGCTGAAGTTGCGCAACCGCATGTTGCAGTCGTGGTTGAGCCAGGGCCTGGGCCATCTGGATGGCCAGGTGTTTGTGATGCCGGCCCACCTGCGGGCCCAGGTGACACAAGCGGGGTTGGCTGCGCCGGCAGCGGTTGCCGGCCCCACCGCCAAGGTGATGCAAGACCGCGAAACCTATGCCAAGCAGTGCATCAAGTCCGGTGTGCCGGTGCCGCCCACCTGGGGCAAAAACGGGCCTGGCTTGTGGAACAGCAGGACGGCGTTGTCGGCACCGTTCATCAGCAATGCGCTGACGGCCGAGTTGTTTGAGTACCAAAGCGCCAAGCCCGAAGGTGTGTGCCTGGCGCTACCGCGTTATGCCCCTGGTGCGGCCACGCCGATCCGGCTGCTGGGCATCATCTGCATGGGCACGGGGGTGCCGGCCGGGCCGGGCAAGTTCGTCAGCAATGCCTGCTTCTGGGACAACCAGCTTGACAAAAAAACCGTGCCAGTGGCGCGTGGTGTGGAGGTGCCGCTGACCGCTGGGTTTGCCGCCGGTGATGAACTGGACGGCGGCACCGGCGGCGTCTGCACTGCCTGCCATGCCGGCGAAAACGCCTTCATCGTGCACCCGGACGATGCACCCTTCATCGGCATCAAGAAGCTGGAGCCCAAGGCCTGGTACACCCCGCTGGTGCCGGCCGGCTGGCCAAAAAATCCGGGCCCGAACACCAAGCTCAAGGGCGTGGACATCAGCGTGGCGCCGGGCAATTCGGATTGCCTGGATTGCCACAACGAGGCCAGCAAGCGCCGCCTGCCCGAGATCGTCAAGCAGCTTGCGCTGGGCACGCCGCCTGCCGGCAAACCCGCGACGCCCGACACCGACGCCGAGAACTACTGCGATGCGGTGCTGATCCCGGCGATCAATGCAACGATGCCGCAGGGCAGCGCCGGGCCGTTTCCGGACCCGGACTACAAAAAGCACAATGATTTTCTGATTGCCGAGTGCGCCAGGGTGAAGCGCTTGCCTTGATCACAAGTGGTCCAGGCGGACGGAGACAGGCTCTCACAGCACCCGGCCCGCCACACTGCGCAAACGGGCTACCAGCGCCGCATCGCGTGCTGCCGGGGCGGTGATCAGCGCATGGTCCAGCGCGTGGCGGCAGGCGCAAGCTGGGCCGCTTGCATCCTGGGTAATCGCCGCCGCGCCGTGTGCCACGAGCTGGCGCGCGGCATCGGCGTTGCGCATCAGCACCGCCACGATGGCCTGCACCGTCACATCGTCGTGCGCAGGATGCCAGCAATCAAAGTCGGTCACCATCGCCACGCTGGCGTAACAAAGCTCGGCCTCGCGCGCCAGCTTGGCCTCGGGCATGTTGGTCATGCCTATCACATCGCAGTTCCAGCTTCGGTACAAACGTGATTCGGCCAAGGTGCTGAACTGCGGCCCTTCCATCGCCAAGTAGGTGCCGCCGCGCACAAAGTGCAGCGCCAGCGCGGCCAGGCTGGCTTGCAGATGATCACCCAGCCGGTGGCACACCGGCTGGGCCATCGACACATGGGCCACGCAGCCGGCACCGAAGAAGGATTTTTCCCGCGCAAACGTGCGGTCGATGAACTGATCGACGATCACAAACGTGCCCGGCGGCAGATCGGCGCGCAAGCCACCCACCGCGCTGAGCGACAGCACATCGGTGGCGCCAAGCTGTTTCAGCGCGGCGATGTTGGCGCGGTAGTTCAGCGCCGACGGTGGCAGCCGGTGGCCCCGGCCGTGGCGTGGCAAAAACGCCAGCCGCGCTGTCCCGGCGGGCGTGGCCAGGCTGCCGGTCAGGATTTGGTCGGACGGCTCGCCCCAGGGCGTGCTCACGGTCAACCAGGCGGTGTCGCTCAGGCCGGGCAGCTCGTACAGGCCGCTGCCGCCGATGATGGCCAGCAGGCCGCCGCTGCCGGGGGGTGTTGGGCTGCTCATGCGGATTTATCCCTTTAAAGTGGCCGGCTCAGCCCGGCACAAACGTGTTGCGTTGGCCGTCGTTGTGCACTTGCCCGGCACGGCCCAATTGCTCGCGGGTTTGCATCTCGGCCAGCAGCCCGGCGTCCACCGGCGTATTGGCGATAAAGCGCGCGCCATCGGCCACGCGGCCGATCACGATGGCGCCGCTGGGGCCTTGTTGATCGTGCATCACGGTCCAGGTTTCGATGCTGGCCGGGCCATCGGCCAGTGGCTGGAAGCGGGGGTGGGGCACCTGGTCCAACCTGGCCTGGGTGGCTGCCGGGTCGGCCGGTGCAAATACTTTTTCCGGCGCTGTGGTTGAGTAGAGGCCGGCTGAATGTTTGGTCAGGTAATTGCCATTGGCCGTCACCAGCCCGTATTGGCCTGGCGTGGCGCGCAGCTTGTGCATCATCGCGGCGATGGCGTGGGTCACATAGTTGTTGCCCGGGCCGCCAAAGTAGGGCAGGCCGCCGGTGACGGTGAGGCCACGGGGGTCGTCCAGCGCCAGGCCCAACGCCGAGCACGCCACTTGCACGGCAGATGCAAAACAACTGTAGATGTCAAACGCGCCGATCTCGGCCAACGCCACGCCGGCCATCTGCAGGGTTTGTGCAAACACGGTTTGCATCGCCGGGGACGAGTGGTAATCGCGCCGGTCGCTGATGAACCAGTGGTCGTGGGCATCGGCGCAGCCATGCAGATAAACCCACTGTTGCTGCGGCACACCCAGGCGGCGCGCCATCGCCACGCTGGTGATGATCACGGCCGCGCCTTGGTCGATGTAGGCATTGGCGCTCATCAGCCGGGTGTACGGGAACGAAATCACCGGGTTGCCGGGGCCGGCCTGGGCGATCTGCGCTGCGCTGTAGCCGGCGCGCCGGTCGGCCAGCGGGTTGGCGGCGGCCACGGCGGCAAAACGCGCCAACAACTCGCCCATTGCTTGCTGGTGCTGGGGGATGCTGCGGCCCAGCGCACCCCGGATCGTATTTTCAAACATCGGATAGGCGTAGATCGCGGCACTGGCGCCGTGCAACTCCTCCACGTCCGACCAGCCACGCCTGGCCACGCCCCAGGCCTCAAAGGCGCCACCGGGGTCTTCTTGCCAATCCAGCCTGGTGCCGGCACGCTGCGCCGCTTTTTGCGTGGCCAGCGCCTCGGCGCCCACCACCAGCGCTGCGCCCACC
>JANOBL010000351.1:0-6365 GCA_031411635.1 Betaproteobacteria bacterium | reverse complement strand
CCTGGCCCAGTTTGGCCGCATCATGGTGTATGCGATTGCCGCCGCCAGCCTGAACCTGCTGATCGGCTACACCGGCCTGGTGAGCTTTGGCCATGCGCTGTACCTGGCGCTGGGCGCTTATGCGGTGGGCATGCTGGGCTTTCACGAGCTGCACAACGGCTGGCTGCAGCTTGTGGTGGCGGTGGCCGCGGCGGCGCTGGTGGCCACCCTCACCGGCCTGGTGGTGCTGCGCACCAGCGGCATGGGCTTCATCATGATCACGCTGGCGTTTGCGCAGATGGTGTTTTTTCTGGGCGTGTCGCTCAAGCACTATGGCGGCGATGACGGCATGCGGCTGAGCACCCGCTCGCTGCTGGCGCCGCTGGACCTGGCCTCGGCCACGCAGCTTTATTTGCTGATCTTTGCGCTGCTGCTGGCGGTGTTGTACGGCTCGTGGCGGCTGGTGCATGCACGCTTTGGTTTCACCTTGCGTGGCATCAAGGCCAACGAGCGGCGCATGCGGGCGCTGGGCTTTCACACACTGCGTTTCAAGCTGGCGATCTACGTGATCGCGGCCTGCATCGCCAGCGTTGCCGGTTTTCTGCTGGCCAACCTCACCTTGTATGCCTCGCCGTCCTACACCGCCTGGACCGTGTCTGGCGAGCTGATCGTGATGGTGGTGCTGGGGGGCGTGGGCACCATCATCGGCCCGCTGGTGGGCGCCTTGGCGCTGCTGCTGGCCGAAGAATGGCTGGCCACACTGACCACCCACTGGATGGCACCGCTGGGCATCGCCATCGTGCTGGTGGTGCGCCTGGCCCAGCAAGGGCTGTGGGGCAGCCTGCGATCAGCGCTGGTCCGGCGTGAACGGGGCAGTGTCAAACCATGAGCGATGCGCTGCTGCAGGCCCGTGGCCTGGTCAAGCGCTTTGGTGGCCTCACCGCCACCGACGATGTCTCGCTGAGCTTGCTGCCCGGCGAGGTGCATGCGCTGATCGGCCCCAACGGCGCCGGCAAAAGCACCTTGATCGGCCAGCTCACCGGCGAGATCACGCCCGATGCCGGCAGCATCACACTGGCCGGCCAGGATGTGACGCGCTTGTCGGTGGCCAGCCGGGCCCGGCGCGGGCTGGCACGCTCGTACCAGATCACCCAGTTCTGCCCCGATTTCAGCGCGCTGGAAAACGTGGCGCTGGCGGTGCTGGCGCAAGACCGGCAAGGCTTTGGCCATGCCTTTGGCAGTTGGCGGCCGTTGCGCGCCCAGCGCAGCCTGGTGCAGCGCGCCCAGGACGCACTGGACCAGGTGGGCCTGGGGGCGCAGGCCGATGTGCCGGCCCGTGTGCTGGCGCATGGTGAGCACCGCCAGTTGGAGCTGGCAATGGCGCTGGCGCTGCAACCCCAAGTGCTGCTGCTGGACGAGCCGCTGGCCGGCATGAGCGGTGCCGAATCGCACACCATGGTGGCGCTGCTGCAGCGGCTGCGCGGCCGTTACCCGGTGCTGCTGGTCGAACACGACATGACGGCGGTGTTTGCACTGGCCGACCGCATCAGCGTGCTGGTGTACGGCCGCATCATTGCCACCGGCACGCCCGAGCAAATCCGCACCGATCCGGAGGTGCGCACGGCGTATCTGGGCGACGAGGGCATGACGGCATGAGCCCGCACGGCTGCCTGCAGGGCGAATATTCCCGCTTGGCGGGACGGCGCGAGGCGCCCAGGGTGCACCAATGAGCCTGCTCAAAGTTGAAGCCCTGGAAGCCGGCTACGGCAGCAGCCAGGTGCTGTTCGGGTTGGACCTGGCGATCCAGCCTGGCCAGGTGATCACCTTGCTGGGCCGCAACGGCATGGGCAAATCCACCACGATCAAATGCCTGTCGGGGCTGCTGGCACCCACCGCCGGCCGCATCACGCTGGCGGGCCAGGCCCTGGTGGGCTTGCCGTCGTACCGCATTGCGCGCTCCGGCGTGGGCCTGGTGCCCGAGGGCCGGCAGGTGTTTCCCAACCTGACGGTGCGCGAGAACCTGGTGGCCACTGCGTCCTTGCGCAATGCCGGCGCAACACCCTGGATCCTGGACCGGGTCTACGCCTTGTTTCCGCGCCTGGCCGAGCGCAGCGCACAAGGCGCCGGCAAGCTCTCGGGTGGTGAGCAGCAGATGCTGGCGATTGGCCGGGCGCTGATGACCAACCCCAAGCTGCTGCTGCTGGACGAGGCCACCGAAGGCCTGGCGCCACTGATCCGGCTGGAGATCTGGCATTGCCTGGCCAAGTTGAAACTGGAGGGCATGGCGATGATCGTGATCGACAAAAACCTGGCGCCGCTGCTGCCGCTGGCCGACCACCACTACATCCTGGAAAAAGGCCGACTGGCCTGGCAAGGTGACAGCGCCGCGCTGCGCGCCGATGCGGCGGTGGTGGAGCGCTACCTCAGCGTTTGAGGCGGCATGCCGGCCCTGGCCAAAAGTTGGCCAAAACCCTGTCGTCACTATTGAATTGCACACAATTTAATTGTGCAGTACATTGCTGGCCATGTCGCGTCGCACCACTTCCAAAACCAGCACGGTCAAGCCTGCCGATGCCGACTGGTTGGCGCTGGACCACCAACTTTGTTTTGCGCTGTACGCCGCGTCGCTGGCGATGACCAAGGCCTACAAGCCGCTGCTGGCACCACTGGGCCTGACCTACCCACAGTATCTGGCGATGCTGGTGCTGTGGGAAGGCGACGGCCTCACCGTCTCGCAGCTTGGCGAGCGGCTGACGCTGGACTCGGGCACGCTGACGCCGCTGCTCAAACGCCTGGCCACGCTGGGGCTGGTGCAGCGCCAGCGTGATGCCGCTGATGAGCGGCGTGTGCTGCTGCGGCTTACCGATGCCGGCCGCCGGCTCAAGGCCAGCGCACTGGCCGTGCCGCAAGCCATCGCCTGCGCCACCGCCTGTGATCTGCCGCAGATTGCCCGCCTGGCCAGCCAGCTCACCACGCTGCGTCGCCAGCTCAACGCTTCACTTTCCCTGGCTGCGGCATGAGACGCAGCCGCTTCGTCCCGCCCGCACAACCGGGCACTGTTGTGCAACCCTGCTGAAAGACCCACACCATGGCAATCGAAAAAGTTCTCTACACCGCCACCGCCACCGCCACCGGCGGCCGCACCGGCACCGCCTCGTCGTCCGACGGCGCGCTGAAAGTAGACCTGGCCACCCCGCGTGAGCTGGGCGGCGCGGGCGGCGCCGGCACCAACCCCGAGCAGATGTTTGCCGCCGGTTACTCGGCCTGCTTCATCGGCGCGATGAAGGCGGTGGGTGCGGGCATGAAGATCAAGGTGCCCGATGACGTGAGCATCACCTCCACCGTGGGCATCGGCCAGATCCCGGGCGGCTTTGGCATCCAGGTGGCGATGGCCATCACCTTGCCGGGCTTTGAGCGTGCGGCGGCGGAGTCGCTGGTGGCTGCGGCGCACAAGGTGTGCCCGTATTCCAATGCCACCCGCGGCAACATCGATGTCACGCTGACGGTGGTCTGAAGACCGCCTGCGTGCCACCCCCTGCATCTGCGGGGGGCGTCACGAACCTGTCATTGATGGTGCATAGCCTCTGGTGTGATTTTCATCACACTGCGAGAGAAAACCACCATGCGCCCGACCCTCCGCCCGACCCTCCACTCACTCGCCGCGGCAAGCCTGCTCGTTCTGGCCACAGCCGCCAGCGCTGCCCCCAGTTTTGTCAACGGCCTGGCGCTGGACGGCGCTGCGCTGGACTTGTCGGGCGGCAGCAGCGTCAACAACGGCCGCTTGGGCTATTTTTCAGACATCTACTACGACCCCAACCGCAACGAGTGGTGGGGCTTGTCGGACCGCGGCCCCGGCGGTGGCACCATCAGCTACGACACCCGGGTGCAGCGCTTCACGCTGGATATCAACCCCAACAGCGGTGCGATCAGCAACTTCCGGGTGGCCGAGACGGTGGTCTTCAAGAGCGGCGCCAACAGCTTGAACGGCCTGGCGCCCACCGGCACCACCACGCCGGGCCTGGCTTTTGACCCCGAGGGCATCGTCGTCAATCCGCGCACCGGCAGCTTGCTGGTATCCGATGAATACGGCCCGTCGGTGCGCGAGTTCAGCCGCAGCGGTGAGCTGATCCGCAGCTACACCATCCCGGCCAACCTGGTGCCACGCAACACCAGCACCGGCGCTTTTTACGCCAATGACGACGGCAGCAACAACGCCGGCAAGCGCACCAACCGTGGCATGGAAGGCTTGGCCATCAGCCCGGACGGCAAGTTTGCCTACGGCATGCTGCAGAGCGCGATGCTGGACGAAGGCGGCGGCAACGGCTCGGTCAACCGCATCGTCAAGTTCGACACCGACACCGGCGTGGCGGTGGCGCAGTACGCGTACGCGATGAAGCGCTCGGGCCAGGGCCAGGGCATTTCGGCGCTGGTGGCGATCAACGACCACGAGTTTTACGTGCTGGAGCGCAACAACCGCGGCGTGGGCGTGGGCGCCACCTTTGCCACCGCCGACAAAGAGGTGTACCGCATCGACCTGGCCGGCGCCACCGATGTCACGGCGATCGACCTGGACAGCGGCACGCCCTTCACCGCGGTGCAAAAGTCCGCTGCAGTGTTGCACCTGGACGCCAATGCGCTGGCGGCGTTGGGCAACAAATCGCCCGAAAAGTGGGAAGGCCTGGCGGTTGGTCCACGCCTGGCCAACGGCAGCTACCTGCTGCTGGCCGGCACCGACAACGACTACAGCGTGACGCAAAACGCCCAGGCCACGCAGTTGGACGTGTGGTTTGATTTCAGCCAGGCCGACCCGTATGCCGCATCGATCCAGTGCCCGCTGGACCAGACCACCGGCTGCGTCAAGACCTCGGACGGCAGCGCCGTCACCTGGTCGGCCAGCTACCGCTTGCTGCCCGGTGTGCTGCATGCCTACACGGTGACCGCGGCCGAGCTGGGCGCTTATGCCGCGCCGGTGCCCGAGCCTGCTGGCTGGGCGCTGCTGCTGGCTGGCCTGGCCGGTGCGGCAGCACTCAAGCGCCGCCGCGCGCCGCCAGCAGCGTAAGCATCAGCTCGATACGGGCCTGCCAAGGCGACATCGCCGCCGCCGGCCCGGTATCGGCGCCCACCAGCACCCCACCGGCGCAGCGCGTGCAGCGCCACACTGGCACGCCCGCCGCGCCAGCCTCTTCCAGCGCTGCCGCCAGCGCCTGGTGCAACGTGCCATTGCCGGTGGCCGCCAGCACCAGGCCTTGCACCCCGGCCGCCAGCAGCGCGCGCACGGCATCCGGCCGGGCACCGCCGTGGCTGGTGACGATCTCCACCCAGGGCCAGGTGTAGTGCGGCGGTGCCAGCACCGCCAGGCCCAGCGCCGTGCCTTTGGGCCAAGCGTGGAAACGCCGCAACACGCCCTCCTCCACCACGCCCAGCGGGCCGGCGTCGCCCGATCCAAACGCATCCGGCCGGTAGGTGTGCACTTTGCGCACCGCGCCGGCCGCATGCACCCGCCCGGCCAGCAGCGCCAGCACGCCTTGCGCCCCCGCTGTGCGCGCCACCGCCACGGCGTCCAGCAGGTTTTGCGGGCCATCGGCCATCAGTGCCGTGGCTGGCCGCATCGCCGCCACCAACACCACCGGCTTGGCCGGCGCCAGCACCCGCTGCAGCAGCCAGGCGGTTTCTTCCAAGGTGTCGGTGCCATGGGTGATCACCAGGCCGGCCACCTCGGGCCGCGCCAAGTGCAGCGCCACCCGCTGCGCCAGGCGCTGCCAGGTGCTGTTGTCGATGTCTTTGCTGTCAAGCTGGGCCACTTGCTCGGCCTCGATGGCCGTGCCTGCCAAGGCCGGCACGCTGGCCAGCAGATCGGCCACCGAGCGCTGCGCGGCGGTATAGCCCACGTTGTCGTTGGCATTGGCAGCCGTGCCGGCGATGGTGCCGCCGGTGCCCAGGATCACCAGGGTGTTTGGCAAATCAGCGTTTGGCAAATGAGTGCTTGGCATTTGTGTGCTATCTGGATAAAAATACAGCCACTGGATAAAAAATCAGTCGACCCTTGGCTCTCAGGACGCACCATGGACTTTGAATCCGAACCCAGCCCCAAGCTCACTGCCCGCCAGCAGCAGATTCTGGACCTGGTGCAGGCCGCGATCGAACGCACCGGCGCGCCGCCCACCCGGGCCGAGATCGCGGCCGAGCTGGGTTTCAAATCCGCCAACGCGGCCGAGGAGCACTTGCAAGCGCTGGCCCGCAAAGGCGTGCTGGAGCTGGTGGGCGGCACCTCCCGCGGCATCCGGCTGCGCTCTGACACCTTGCGCTCTTTGAACCAGGCGCGTTTCCAATCCCACAACCCGCAATTCTCGCTGCCGCTGCCGGGCTTGATGCAGCTCACCTTGCCC
>JANOBL010000350.1:0-4435 GCA_031411635.1 Betaproteobacteria bacterium | reverse complement strand
TGGTCAAAGCCACCCCCATCAGCCCCGATTGGTCACTGGCAATCTCCCCGATACTCCCGCCCCATGCCCGCCTACACCTACGAAGCGCTGGACGCCGCCGGCAAAGCCCGCAGCGGTGTGCTGGAGGCCGAAAACGCCAAGGCCGCACGCTCGCAATTGCGCACCCAGGGCCTGGTGCCGCTGGCGGTGGCGGCGCTGGCCGCCAGCGTGCAGACGGCCGGCGCCTCGCGCTGGTCGCGCCGGGTGTTTGGCAGCACCGGCCTGGCGGTGTGGACACGCCAGCTCGCTGGCCTGGTGGGCGCCGGGCTGCCGCTGGAGCGGGCGCTGACCTCGTTGTCCGACGAGGCCGATGAGCCGCGCCAACGCGATCTGGTGGCGCATTTGCGCGCCGAGGTCAACGCCGGATCACCGTTTGCCCGCGCGCTGGCCTCGGCGCCGCGTGAGTTTGACGATGTCTACCGCGCGGTGGTGGCGGCCGGTGAGCAAAGTGGTGCGCTGGGCGCGGTGCTGGAGCGCCTGGCCGATGACCTGGAAGAGCGCCAGGCCTTGCGCGCCAAGCTGTTGGGCGCGGCGCTGTACCCGGCCATCGTGTCGCTGATCGCGTTTGTCATCGTGATCTTCCTGGTCACCTACGTGGTGCCGCAGGTGGCGGGCGTGTTCACCAGCAACAAGCGGGCGTTGCCCGGGCTGACGGTGGCGATGCTGGGCCTGAGCGCCTTTGTGCGGCAATGGGGCTGGCTGGTGGCGCTGGCAGCGGCGGCCGGCGGCGTGATGCTGGGGTTGGCGCTGAAAAAAGAGGCGTTCCGCCAGCGCTTTGATGCCGCCTGGCTGGGCCTGCCGCTGATCGGCCGGGTATCGCGCGGCTACAACGCGGCGCGTTTTGCCAGCACCTTGGCAATGCTGGCCAATGCCGGGGTGCCGATCCTCAAAGCGCTGCAAGCCGCCGCCGAGACACTGGCCAACCGCGCGCTGCGCGCCGATGCGCTGGAAGCGCTGGTGCAGGTGCGTGAGGGCGCGCCGCTGGCCAGCGCGCTGGCGGCCAAGAAGCGCTTCCCCGGCCTGCTGGCGATGTTTGCCCGGCTCGGCGAGCAAACCGGCCAGTTGCCGCAGATGCTGGACCGCGCGGCCAAACAGCTCAGCGGCGAGGTGCAGCGCCGCGCAATGGCGCTGGCCACGATCCTGGAGCCGCTGCTGATCGTCGTGATGGGCGCGGTGGTGATGCTGATCGTGCTGGCGGTGTTGCTGCCGATCATCCAGCTCAACACTTGGGTGAAATGAGCCTGGGTGACTGCCGGGCTCAGGCTTTGGCGGCGCGCAAACCCGCCAGCAGCGCGTCTATCGCCAGCGTCACGCTTTGCCTGGCGCTACCGGCCGCATCGTCCAGCGGGCACAGCCGCAACAGGCCGTCGATCAGCGCTAGCAAGCGCAGCACCCACAGCGGATCGGTGGCGGACGTGGCGCTGATCTGCTCGGCGGTGGCCAGGGCCTGCGCCATCGGCAAATCCCCCCCATCCGCGCCATCATCGCTTCGACCCTATAAGCGAAGTTGATCCTGCCAGACAGAAGCTGTCTTGGTGCGTTGCGGCGTCGGCCCTTACCGTTGGCTCTCCAGTGACCACCACCGACAGAGCCGCAACGTGAGTGCCATCCGAATCGCCGCGCGCATGCGCCGCATCAAGCCGTCGCCCAGCAGCGCCGGCGCCGACCGCCTGGCGCAACTGCGCCGCGAAGGCCGCGACATCGTCAGCCTGCTGATCGGCGAGCCCGACTTCGACACCCCCGAGCCCATCCGTCGCGCTGCCATGGCCGCGATCGACAGCGGCCAGACGCGCTACACGCAGACCGCCGGCACCTTGGCGCTGCGCCAGGCGGTTGCTGCCAAGTTTGAACGCGAGAACGGCCTGCACTACCCGCCTGGCGACATCATCGTCACCGTGGGTGCCAAGCACGCCATCTTCAACGCCTTGTCGGTCAGCATCGAGGCGGGTGACGAAGTCATCATTCCGGCGCCGTACTGGGTGTCGTACCCCGACATGGTGCTGGCCTGCGACGGCACACCCGTCATCGTGCCCTGCCCGGAGGAGCACGGCTTTCTGCTGACACCGGCAGCGCTGGAGGCGGCGATCACGCCGGCAACCCGCTGGCTGATCCTGAACTCGCCCAGCAACCCCACCGGCGCAGCCTACACCGCGGCCCAGTTGCGCAGCCTGGCGGACGTGCTGCTGCGGCATCCGCAGGTGATGCTGCTGACCGACGACATCTACGAGCACATCCGCTTTGGCGCTGCTGACAACCCGCACATCGTCGCCATCGAACCCAAGCTGCGCGGGCGAACGCTGGTGGTGAACGGCGTCTCCAAGACCTATGCGATGACCGGCTGGCGCATCGGCTACGCGGCCGGCCCGGGCGAACTGATCGCCGCGATGGACATGCTGCAGTCACAGTCCACCAGTGGCGCCTGCTCGATCAGCCAGGCCGCCGCGCTGGCCGCGCTGGGCACCGAGCCGACTTTTCTGCCTGGCTGGGTGGCCACCTACCAGTCGCGGCGCGACCTGGCGCTGCAGCGCTTCAACGCCATTCCCGGGCTGCGCTGCAGCGCACCCGCAGGCGCTTTCTACCTCTGGGTGAACTGCGCAGGGCTGATCGGCAGGCGCACCGAACAAGGTGCGACGCTGGAGACCGACCTCGACGTCGCGCTGTACTTTCTGGAATCGGCCGGCGTGGCGGTGATCGGCGGCAGCTCGTATGGCCTGTCGCCGTACTTCCGGGCCTCGATCGCCACCGGCGTGGACGTCATCGAAGAAGCTTGCCGGCGGATCGCGGCGTCGGTGGCCCGTTTGGCGAACTGAATGGCCCCAAGGGTGAATGTCCCCAAGGGCAAAAAACCCGCCATCAAGGTCTCTTATGCGTGAAGCGGTAAACCGTATTGGTCCACAAGCGGCCCGGTTCCTATCATCGATTCACCCTCAACCCGAAGCTCTGGGAGCCTGCATGAAAAAGCCATCCATCCGCCGCATCGCCTGCCTGACGCTGTGGGGTGCGGCAACGCTGCTCGCCACCGTGGCGCAAGCGCAGGACGCCTACAAGATCGGCCTCATCAGCCCGCTGAGCGGGGCCAACGCCCGCTACGGCGCGTTCGCGAACAAGGGGGCGAACCTGGCCGCCAAGGAGATCAACGCCGCCGGTGGCGTGATGGGCAAGAAGCTCGAATTTGTCAGCGGCGACAGCCAGTGCGTGCCGGCCGAAGGGGTGTCGGCCACCAAGCGCATGATCAGCTTCGACAAGCTGCCCATCATCATCGGCGACATCTGCAGCTCGGTGACGCTGGCGATGCAGCCGCTGGCCGAAGAAGCCTCGGTGCTGCTGGTCAACGCCGCATCGTCGAACCCGGCGATCACCTACAAGGCCGGGGTCGGCGGCTACAAGTGGACCTTCCGCAACTACCCCACCGACGAAGGCCGCGCCGCCATCGTGCTGGAGCATGCGGTAAAGAACCGCGGCCTGAAGAACTTTGCGGTGCTGTCGGTCGACAGCGACTATGGCCGCGGCGCGATCAACTTCACCAAAAAATACCTGCCGCGCTACCCCGACGCCAAGATCCTCAGCGAGGACTACTACAAGGAATCGGAAACCGACTTCCGCCCGGTGCTCAGCAAGATCAAGAACGAGGGCGCGCAGGCCATCGTCATGTACGGTCAGGCCGACACCACGCCCATCGTCGCGCGCCAGATGCTGGAGATGGGCCTGGCCGGCAAGATCGTGCTGGTGGGCAACGGCGAGTTCAACACCGCCAAGACGATTGCCGCCGCGCCGTCGGTGCTGAACGGCTCGATCGAGGCCGCAGCCTGGCTGCCCGAGTGGACCAGCCCACGCAGCCAGAAGTTTGTTGCCGACTACAAAGCGGCCTACAGCGGCGAGATGCCGAACAACCATGCCTACACGCACTGGGAGACCACGCACCTGGTGGCCGCCGCGATCAAGGCCGCCAATAGCCTGAAGGGCGAAGACGTGCGCAACGCGCTGGCCAAGATCAAGTACGACAGCGCGATGGGCGTGGTGACTTTCGACGACCACAACCAGGCCGTGCTGCCGATGGTGCTGCTGGAGGTGGCCGACGGCAAGCCGGTGATCAAGAGCGCGATCGCGGTCAAGGTCGATTACCCGAAGTGATGGCCGAAGTGACGGACTGACAGCCAAAGGGCACCGCCGACCATGGGCAACTTCAGCAACTTCATCTTCGAGCAGGTCGTCAACGGTGTCATCACCGGCTCGACCTACGCGCTGATCGCGGCCGGCATGACGATGATCTTCGGCGTGCTGCGGGCGATCAACTTTGCCCATGGTGAGTACTACATGCTGGGCACGTTTGCGGCCTGGGTGGCGATCTCCAAACTCGAAGTCAATTACTTCGTTTCCATCGTGCTCGGGGTTGCCG
>JANOBL010000349.1:0-8154 GCA_031411635.1 Betaproteobacteria bacterium | reverse complement strand
CCCGTTTGAGCGCCTGCGTGTGCTCACCGCCAACATCAGGCCCAACCCGGCGTTCTCCCCCATCAGCCTGGGGCTGGGTGAGCCCCGCCATGCCACACCGGCGCTGGTGGAGCAGGCCATCATCGCCAGCCTGAAGGGCTTGTCGGTCTACCCGCCCACCGCCGGTGAGCCCAGTCTGCGCGAGGCCTTTACCGGCTGGTTGCAGCGCCGCTATGGCTTGAGCCTGGACCCGGCCAGCCAGGTGCTACCGGTGAGTGGATCGCGCGAGGCGCTGTTTGCAATTGCGCAGACGGTGGTGGATGCCTCGCGGCCCGGCGCCACCGTGGTTTGCCCCAACCCGTTTTACCAAATTTACGAAGGTGCGGCGCTGCTGGCCGGGGCCGGGCTGGCCTTTGCCAACAGCGATCCGGCGCGCAACTTTGCCGCCCGCTGGGACGAGATCGGCGAAACCACCTGGGCCCGCACCCAGTTGCTGTACGTTTGCTCACCCGGCAACCCCACCGGTGCGGTGGTGCCGCTGGCCGAGTGGGCACAGCTTTTTGCGCTGAGCGACCGGCACGGCTTTGTGATCGCCAGCGACGAGTGTTATTCAGAGATTTACTTTCGCGACGAGCCGCCGCTGGGTGGGCTGGAAGCGGCGGCCAAACTGGGCCGCAGCGATTTCAAGAACCTGATCGCCTTCACCTCGCTGAGCAAGCGCAGCAACGTGCCCGGCCTGCGCTCGGGTTTTGTGGCCGGCGATGCGGCAATCCTGAAGCAGTTTTTGCTGTACCGCACTTACCACGGCTCGGCGATGAGCCCGGTGGTGCAAGCCGCCAGCCTGGCGGCCTGGAACGACGAGGCCCATGTTGTGGCCAACCGCGCGCTGTACCGCACCAAGTTTGCCCAGGTGACGCCGGTGCTGGCGGCCGAACTGGCGGTGGCGCTGCCCGATGCCGGCTTTTACCTGTGGGCCAGCGTGCCAGCGGCCGATGGCCAGGCTGGTGACGACATCGCCTTCGCCCAGCAGTTGCTCGCTCAATACAATGTGGTGGTGTTGCCGGGCAGCCTGCTGGCGCGCCCGGCACATGGTCAAAACCCCGGTGCCGGCCGCATCCGCATGGCCTTGGTGGCGGGCACCGAGGAGTGCCTGCAAGCCGCCCACCGCATCGCCGAGTTCACCCGTTGCTACCGATCAGCCCTGGGCTGATGAAACCCTTCCAAGAACCGCTCATGACCACCACTGCCACCCTGCAAACCCTGATCGACCTGGCCTGGGAAGGCCGCGCCAGCCTGGGCCCCACCACCGCCGATCCCAAGCTGCGCGAAACCGTGGACCATGTGATCGGCGAGCTGAACGCCGGCCGATTGCGCGTGGCTGAGCGCCAGGGCGTGGGCCAGTGGACCGTCAACCAGTGGATCAAAAAAGCCGTGCTGCTGAGCTTTCGGTTGAACGACAACCAGGTGATGCGTGCCGGTGACCTGACCTTTTTTGACAAGGTGCAGACCAAGTTCTCGCACATCGACGAAGCCGCGATCCGCGCCAGCGGCGTGCGCGTGGTGCCACCGGCGGTGGCGCGGCGCGGCAGCTTTCTGGCCAAGGGCGTGGTGCTGATGCCCAGCTACGTCAACATCGGCGCCTACGTGGATGAGGGCACGATGGTGGATACCTGGGCCACCGTGGGCTCGTGTGCGCAGATCGGCAAAAACGTGCATTTGAGCGGCGGCGTGGGCATTGGCGGTGTGCTTGAGCCGCTGCAGGCCAACCCGACGATCATCGAGGACAACTGCTTTGTCGGCGCGCGCTCCGAGGTGGTGGAAGGGGTGATCGTCGAGGAGAACTCGGTCATCAGCATGGGTGTGTACATCGGCCAGAGCACGCCGATCTACGACCGCGAGACCGGCGAGACCAGCTACGGCCGCATCCCCGCCGGATCGGTGGTGATCTCGGGCAGCCTGCCGCGCGACGGTGGCAAGTACAACCTGTACTGCGCGGTGATCGTCAAGAAGGTCGACGCCGGCACCCGCGCCAAGACCAGCATCAACGAGTTGCTGCGGCCTTGAGCGCCACAAGCTGACCGGGAGACGCAATGAGTGGGCGGATGGAAAAAGTCATGCGGCTGATGGCCGAGCGCCAGGCCTCGGACGTTTTTCTGTCGGCCAACATGCCGATCCTGATCAAGATCCACGGCCAGATGCTGCAGTTGTCCGACCAGGTGCTGTCGCCCGCACAGCCGCGCCAGTTGCTGGCCGAGGTGCTGAGCCCGCAGCAGATGGAAGAGCTGGACGACACCGGTGAGCTGAACCTGGCGATTGCGATCCAGGGCGTGGGCAGCTTCCGGTTGTCGGCCTTCAAGCAGCGCGGCACGATTGCCGGCGTGGTGCGCCATATCCCGCACCAGATCCCGTCGCTGGAGGCGCTGCACATGCCCAGTTTGCTGGGCCCGATGGTGCTGGAAAAGCGCGGCCTGATCCTGCTGGTGGGTGCCACCGGCTGCGGCAAGAGCACCACGTTGGCGGCGATGATCGAGCTGCGCAACCGCACGATGCCCGGCCACATCCTGACGATCGAAGAGCCGATCGAGTTTTTGTTCCAGAGCAAAAAGTGCGTGATCAACCAGCGCGAGATCGGCCGCGACACCGAATCGCTGCAAGTGGCCTTGCGCAACGCGCTGCGCCAATCGCCCGATTGCATCCTGATCGGCGAGATCCGCGACCGCGAGACGATGACGGCGGCGCTGAGCTACTCGCTGTCCGGCCACCTGGTGCTGGCGTCCATGCATGCCAACAACTGCCACCATGCGCTGGGCCGCATCCTGTCGTTTTACACCCCCGAGGCCCGGCCCATCCTGCTGGCCGATCTGGCGGCGGGGCTGCGCGCCATCGTCTCGCAGCGGCTGCTGCGGTCCACCGACGGTGGACGTGTGCCGGCGGTGGAGGTGATGTTCAACAACAACCTGGTGGCCGAGCTGATTGAAAAAGGCGATTTCCAGGGCGTGCACGACGCGATGGAAAAGTCGCTGGCCGAAGGCTCGCTGACCTTCGAGGAAGCCATCGCCCAGATGGTGGCCGACGGCAAGATCAGCCGCGAAGAAGGCCTTGCCAATGCCGATTCGGTGACCAACCTGATGTGGCGGATGCAGAACGACAGCACACCGATCTCGCGCATCGCACCCCGACGCGAAGAGCCCGATGTGCCGGTGTTCACCGATTTCACGGTGGACGTGGTGCCCGATGGTTTTGCCGAGCGGCGCATTGCGTCGCTGCCACCCCAGGCGCTGGGATGAGCGACAACCTGCCCACCTTGCCAACTCTGCGTTTGCTGGAAGCGCTGATCGCCCGCCCGTCGGTGACGCCGGACGATGCCGGCTGCCAGGCCTTGATCACCTCGCGCCTGGCGCCTTTGGGTTTTTTCTGCGAGACCTTGTCATGCGGACCCGACAAGCTGCGCGTCACCAATCTGTGGGCGGTGCACCGGGGTACACGCCCCGGCCCCACCGTTGTGCTGGCCGGCCACACCGACGTGGTGCCCACCGGCCCGCTGGCGGCCTGGACCAGCGACCCGTTTGTGCCCAGCTACCGCAATGGCCAGCTTTTTGGCCGGGGCGCGGCTGACATGAAAACCTCGATCGCCGCGATGACGGTGGCGGCAGAAGAATTTGTGCGGCAACACCCGCAGCATGCCGGGGCCGTTGCGCTGCTGTTCACCAGCGATGAAGAAGGCCCGTCGGTGGACGGCACGGTCAAGGTGGTGCAGGCACTGCAGGCGCGTGGCGAGAAGCTGGACTGCTGCATCGTCGGCGAGCCTACTTCGGTGGACAAGCTGGGCGACATGATCAAAAACGGCCGGCGCGGATCGCTGTCGGCCCGGCTCACGGTGCATGGCATCCAAGGCCATGTGGCCTACCCGCAGCTTGCGCGCAACCCTATCCACCAGCTCGCACCGGCGCTGGCCGAGCTGGCGGCCACGGTATGGGATGCCGGCAATGAGTTTTTTCCGGCCACCACCTGGCAGGTGTCCAACATCCACGGCGGCACCGGCGTGTTCAATGTGATCCCGGGCGAGGTGGTGGTGGATTTCAACTTCCGCTTTTCCACCGAATCCACGCCTGAATTGTTGAAGCGCCGGGTCGAAGCCTTGCTGGCGCGCCACAGTGTTGAGCACACACTGGCCTGGACCTTGGGCGGCTCACCGTTCCTCACCCGGCCTGGCAGCTTGAGCGCCGCGCTGACCGCCGCGATCCAGGCCGAGACCGGCGCCACACCGGTGCTGTCCACCACCGGTGGCACCAGCGACGGCCGCTTCATCGCCCAGGTGTGTGAGCAGGTGGTGGAGTTTGGCCCGATCAACGCCAGCATCCACAAGATCGACGAGCATGTGAATGTGGCCGACATCGAGCCCTTGAAAAACATCTACCGGCACACGCTGGAAGCCTTGCTCAGATGACCGTGATCGAGCTGATAGAGCGCAGCAGCGCCCGCCTCGCCGAGGCGGGCGTTTCGTTTGGGCATGGCACGGACAATCCGTTCGACGAAGCGGCTTGGTTGGTGTTGTGGCGGCTGGGCCATCGCTTGGATGCACTGGACGAGGTGGCCGATCGGGTGGTCAGCGCTGACAACAGCGCTGCGGTGACCACGCTGGTGGATCAGCGCATAACCAGCCGCCAACCTGCGGCCTACCTGACCGGCGAGGCCTGGCTGCAAGGCGTGCCGTTCACGGTGGACAGCCGCGTGATCGTGCCACGCTCGCTGATCGCCGAGCCGCTGGTGGACGGCAGCATCGATGCCTGGCTGGGCGCCAATACGCAGCGCGTGCTGGACCTGTGCACCGGCAACGGCAGCCTGGCGGTGCTGGCGGCGATGGCCTGGCCCGAGGTGGTGGTGGATGCCACCGATCTGAGCACCGACGCGTTGGCGGTGGCCCAGATCAACCTCGACCGCCATGGCCTGAGCGGCCGCATCACGCTGCACGCCGGTGACGGCCTGGCCGCAGTGCCCGGCCAGCGTTACGACTTGATCCTGTGCAACCCGCCCTATGTCAACAGCCAATCGATGGCCGCGCTGCCGGCCGAGTACCAGGCCGAGCCGGCAATGGCGCTGGCCGGTGGCGCCGATGGCATGGATTTCATCCGCCACCTGCTGCGGCGAGCCCAGTCGCAGATGACGGCGCATGCGGTGCTGGTGCTGGAGATCGGCCACGAGCGCCAGCACTTCGAGCAGGCCTTTCCAAACCTTGACCCGGTATGGCTGCCCACCAGTGCCGGCGACGACCAGGTGCTGCTGCTGAGCCGCGATGCGCTGTGCGCCGGCTTGCCGCCACCTCAACAACCGAATCCGACCTCATGATCCAGATCAAGAACCTGACGCTGCGCCGCGGTGTGAAGGTGGTTCTCAAAGACGCCACCGTCACGCTGAACCCGGGCGAAAAAGTGGGCCTGGTCGGCCGCAACGGTGCCGGCAAATCCTCGTTGTTCTCGCTGATCGCCGGCCGCTTGCAAGCCGATGCCGGGGACTTCGACATGCCCAGCAAATGGCGCATCGGCGAGGTGGCGCAATCGATGCCCGAGACCGATCAGCCGGCCACCGATTACGTGCTGGATGGCGACCTGCCGCTGGCCGAGGCCAAGGCGGTGCTGGCGTTGGCCGAACAAGCCGAAGACGGCCACGCGATCGGCGATGCCTATGTGGGCCTGGAGCATGCCGGCGCCTTTGACGCACCGGCGCGTGCGCAGGCGCTGCTGCTGGGCCTGGGCTTCCGCACCGAGCAGTTGGATTCACCGGTCAACAGTTTTTCCGGCGGCTGGCGCATGCGGCTGCAGTTGGCGCGCGCGCTGATGTGCCCGGCCGACCTGCTGCTGCTGGACGAGCCCACCAACCACCTGGACCTGGACGCGCTGGTCTGGCTGGAAGGCTGGTTGAAAAAATACGACGGGCTTATGATCGTGATCAGCCACGACCGCGAGTTTCTGGACGCGATCACCAAGGTGACGGTGCACCTGGATGCCGCTGGCTTGGCGCGTTATGGCGCCAACTACAGCGGCTTCGAGGAGATGCGGGCCGAGCGTATGGAGCAGCAGCAGGCCGCGTTTGGCAAGCAGCAGGAAAAGATCGCCCATCTGCAGAAGTTCATCGACCGTTTCAAGGCCAAGGCCAGCAAGGCCAAACAGGCGCAGAGCCGGGTCAAGGCGCTGGACCGCATGGTCAAGCTGGGGCCGGTGCTGATGGATGCGGAGTTCGACTTCGAATTCCGCCAGCCGGCGAGCCTGCCGAATCCGATGCTGACGATGCGCGAGCTGAGCTGCGGCTACCCCAATCTGCTGGCCGGCCAGCCGCCGGTGACCATCGTCAGGCACGTGACGCGCAGCGTGATGGCCGGCCAGCGCATCGGCATCCTGGGTGCCAACGGGCAAGGCAAATCCACCCTGGTCAAGACCATTGCCCATGCGCTGGCCCCGCTGGCTGGGGAGTTCACCGAGGGCAAGGGCCTGACGGTGGGCTACTTCGCCCAGCAGGAGCTGGACCTGCTGAACGAGGACGACACGCCGATGCAGCGCATGGTGCGGCTGGCACGCGAATCGGGCGCTTCCGGCAACGAGGCGCGCGAACAGGACTTGCGCAACTTTCTGGGCCAGTTCCGCTTTGCCGGCGACATGGTGCACCAGACGGTGGGCACACTGTCCGGCGGTGAACGGGCCCGGCTGGTGATGGCAACAATAGTCTGGCAAAAGCCCAATCTGCTGCTGCTGGACGAGCCCACCAACCACCTGGACCTGAACACCCGCGAGGCGCTGAGCGTGGCGCTGAACGAGTTTGAAGGCTCGGTGATGCTGGTCAGCCACGACCGGGCCTTGCTGCGCGAGGTCTGCGACGAGTTCTGGCTGGTCACCTCGGGCGGCGTCCTGCCGTTTGATGGCGATCTGGACGATTACCAGAAGTGGTTGCTGGAGGTGTCGCGGGCCAATTCACGCGGTCTGCCAGCGCCGCCGGTGCCGGGATTTTTGACCCCCGCGCCCGCACCGGAGCCAGTGCGCACCGCCACCCACACCACACCTCCCGCCGCCACCCCCAAATCGGTGGCGCGTGCCACCGCCGCTGCGGCGTCAGCACCCGGCACCTACCGGCGCGACGAGCGCAAACAAAACGCACAAAGCCGCAGCCAGGCTGCCAACCGCAGCCGGCCGCTGCGCAACGAGGTGGCGCAGATCGATGCCCGGATGGAAGCGCTGGGCGGCGAGCGCAGCAAGCTGGAAACCCAGCTTGCCAGTGGCAAGCTGGGCGGCGCCGAGGTGGCCGAGGCTGGCCGCCGGCTCAACCACATCGCCGCCGAGGTGACGCTGCTGGAAGAACGCTGGCTGCTGCTGCAGACCGAGATCGAGGCCATCACGGCGGACGGCGCGGCCTGAATTCAACGGGCGACATGGCTCAAAGTGGCTGCCGCGCCGCAGAATCGAGGCGAGCAGCCAAACCGATGAACACGCTCACCCTCCGGGCCGTCAGCCGATAGCGCAAGCCATGCAACCCACCACGCTGGGCCGCTACCGCATCGTCGGCGTTTTAGGCCGGGGCGGCATGGGGGTGGTCTACGAAGGCCACGATCCGCAGATCGACCGGGCGGTGGCGATCAAGACCATCGCGCTGGATGCGCTGAACGAGCAGGAGAAAGCGCTGTTCGAGCAACGCTTTCGTGCCGAGATGCGCTCGGCCGGCCGGCTGCAGCACCACAACATCGCCGCGCTGTACGACACCGGCCGCGATGGTGGCACCGCCTACATCGTGATGGAGCGTGTGACCGGGCACGACCTGAAGTGGCACTTGGCCGCCGGCCAGCGTTTCAGCGTCGCACAGGCGCTGGACATCACGCTGCAGTTGTTGACCGCGCTTGAATTTGCCCACCAGCGCCAGGTGATCCACCGCGATGTCAAGCCGGCGAACCTGATGCTGCAGGCCGACGGCGTGGTCAAACTCTGCGACTTTGGCGTAGCGCGGCTGGCCGATGCCGACGCCACACGCACCCAGGGCATGGTGGTGGGCTCGCTGCGCTATGCCTCGCCCGAGCAGATCCTGGGCCGGCCGATAGACGCCCGCACCGACGTGTTTGCCACCGGTGTGCTGCTGTTCGAGTTGCTCACCGGCGAGCTGCCGTTCAAAGGCCAGTCCGACGCCGAGATCCTGCAC
>JANOBL010000348.1:0-3466 GCA_031411635.1 Betaproteobacteria bacterium | reverse complement strand
AGCAAGGCCGCCGAATGGCTGGGCATCAACCGCAACACGCTGCGCCGCAAGCTGCTGGACCACAAATTGCTGAAGTGACGGCTGTGCGCATGAAGATGACGCTCGCTTCGCTTCGCATGAACCATGAAAAGTACCCTGTGGCTTGAGGTTGGGCTGTCTTTTTCATCTTCATCTTCATCATTCATTCTTCCAAATGACCACTGCCCTGCTCTCCGTGTCCGACAAGACCGGCATCGTTGAATTTGCCCAGGCGCTGCATCAACGCGGCATCAAGCTGCTGTCAACCGGCGGCACCGCCCGGCTGCTGGCCGATGCTGGCTTGCAGGTCACCGAGGTGGCCGAGGTCACCGGGTTTCCGGAGATGCTGGACGGCAGGGTCAAGACCCTGCACCCGAAGATCCACGGTGGCCTGCTGGCGCGGCGTGATGTGCCGGCCCACATGGCGGCGCTGGCCGAACACGGCATAACCACCATCGACCTGCTGGTGATCAACCTGTACCCGTTTGCCCAGGCCACCGCCCGGCCCGATTGCACGCTGGAAGACGCGATCGAAAACATCGACATCGGCGGCCCGGCGATGCTGCGCGCCGCCGCAAAAAACTGGCCCGATGTGGGCGTGGTGATCAACCCGGCCGACTATGCCCAGGTGCTGGCCGAGCTGGATGCCGGCGGCCTGACGCGCAAGACCCAATTCGGCCTGGCGCGCAAGGTCTATGCCCACACCGCCGCCTACGACGGCATGATCACCAACTACCTCAGCGCCCTGAAGGACGGCGCCGAAGACAACCCCGCCGCCGTGCCACAGCGCCAGCCCTACCCGGACGTGTTCACCTTGCAGGTGCACAAGACCCAGGACATGCGCTACGGCGAGAACCCGCACCAGAGCGCGGCGTTTTATCGCGAGTCAAGCCCTGCGCCCGGTACCTTGTCGCAGTGGCAACAACTGCAGGGCAAGGCGCTGTCGTTCAACAACATCGCCGATGCCGATGCGGCCTGGGAATGTGTCAAGACCTTTGATGCGCCCTGCTGCGTGATCGTCAAGCATGCCAACCCCTGCGGCGTGGCGGTGGCCGACACCGCTTTTGAGGCCTATGCCAAGGCGCTGAAGACCGACCCGACCAGCGCGTTCGGCGGCATCATCGCGTTCAACCGGCCGCTGGACGCCGGCACCGCCGAGGCCGTGGCGCGCCAGTTTGTCGAGGTGCTGATCGCACCCGGCATCACACCCGAAGCACGCACGGTGTTTGCCGCCAAGCAAAACGTGCGCTTGCTGGAAGTGCCGCTGTCCAAGACCGGCAATCTGTTGGACTTCAAAAGGGTGGGGGGTGGCCTGCTGCTGCAATCCGCCGACAGCAAGAACGTGTGCGCCAGTGAGTTGACGGTGGTCAGCACGCTGCAACCCACACCACCGCAGATGGCCGACCTGATGTTTGCGTGGAAGGTGGCCAAGTTCGTCAAGAGCAATGCCATCGTGTTTGCGGCAAGCGGCATGACCCTGGGCGTGGGCGCCGGCCAGATGAGCCGGATTGATTCGGCCCGCATTGCCAGCATCAAGGCACAAAACGCCGGTTTGTCGCTGGTGGGCAGCGCGGTGGCCAGCGATGCGTTTTTTCCATTCCGCGACGGGCTGGATGTGGTGGTGGATGCCGGCGCCGGCTGTGTGATCCAGCCCGGAGGCTCGATGCGCGATGCCGAGGTGATTGCCGCCGCCAACGAGCGCGGCATCGTGATGGTGTTCACCGGCACGCGGCATTTCAGGCATTGAGCGGCGCTGCATGCCGGGTCACATGGCGTTGCGGCTGAACCGCCGCACCGTGCTGCAAGGCGCCGCCTGGGTGGCCGCGCCAGGCCTGGCCAGCGTTGCACAGGCGGCGCCAAGCCCGATCCAGACGGGCGTCTGGGCGCATGCGATCACCGCCTTCGGCACGCCAAAATACGGCCCCGACTTCAGGCACTTTGACTACGTGGATCCGGACGCCCCCAAGGGCGGGCTGATGCGCCTGGCCAACAGCGACCGGCGCTCCAGCTTCGACAAGTTCAACCCGTTCACGATCAAGGGCGTGGCGCAGGCCTCGTTCCTGATGCTGGTGTTTGAGCGGCTGTGCGACTTTGCGATGGACGAGGCAAAATCGATGTATGGCCTGCTGGCCGAGGCCATCTACGTCGAGCCCGACATGTCGGCGGTGAGTTTCAGGCTGCGCCGCGAGGCGCGATTCTCGAACGGCGATGCGCTGCAGCCCGAAGACGTGGTGGACAGCTTCAACCGGCAAAAGGGCAAGCTGATCCGGCCCGAGTTCGCCACGCCGCTGCAAGGCGTGGCGCGTGCGCTGGTGGTGGATGCGCGCACCGTGCGCTTTGACCTGGCAGCCGACAGCCGCAGCTTCAACACCGTGTTCGGCATCGGCTACCTGCATGTGTTTTCGCGCAAATGGGGCCAGGGCAAGCCCTTGGCCGACGTGGTGGACGAGCAGCCGATTGCCACCGGCCCTTACCTGATCGACCTGGCCGAGCGGCCCAGCCGGCTGGAATACCGCCGCAACCCCGATTACTGGGCCCAGGCGCTGCCGGTGCGCCGGGGGTTTTTCAACTTCGACCGCATCGGCTACCGTCTGTACCAGGACGACGCGGTGCGCCGCGAAGCCTTCAAGGCCGGTGAGTTTGACCTCTACCGCGAGCTGGCGCTGAGCCAGTACCTGCGCACCCACCAGGGCCCGAAGTGGCGCGATGGCCGCATCGTCAAACGCGACTGGCCGGTGGACACCGGCAGCATGTTGCAAGCGATCGATTTCAACCTGCGCCGGCCCAAGTTCCAGGACATCCGGGTGCGCGAGGCCATCATGCGGGCCTTCGACTTTGAAACCCCGATGAACCGCTTCAAGTACTTCAAGCGGGCCAACAGCATGTTCAACAAGACCCCGTTTGCTGCCGAAGGCCTGCCTTCGCCAGCCGAGCTGGCCTTGCTGGCGCCGTTCCGCGCCGAGCTGCCCAAAGAGGTGTTTGGCCCGGCCTTTGTGGCGCCGCGCACCGATACCCACCCCACCGCCTTGCGCGACAGCCTGAAACGCGCCGCGCAGCTTTTGGCCGAGGCCGGCTGGGCCGTGGCAGCCGACGGCGTGCTGCGCGATGCCAGGGGCCAGGCCTTCACGATGGAGATGATGGAGCCCACACGCACAGGCCGCTACCCGGAGTTCGAGCGCAACCTGAAGCGGCTGGGCATCCAGTACACCGAGCGCCTGGTGGACTTTGCGCTGTACAACCGCAGGCTCAGCGTCAAGGACTTCGACCTGATCATCATCGTCGAGGGCAAATTCACCTTGCCCGACGCGGCCATGCTGCGCCAGCTTTACCACAGCAGCGAGGCTGATCAAGAAGGCAGCCAGGCCCACCGTGGCGTGAAGAGCCGCGCAGTGGATGCACTGATCGATCACATTGCCCAGGCCACCACGCTGGACCAGTTGCGCAGCGC
>JANOBL010000347.1:0-7307 GCA_031411635.1 Betaproteobacteria bacterium | reverse complement strand
GCCTGCCGCAAAGCCTTCCCCAGCCACTATGTGCGGGTGACTGCGTTCGATTCCACGCAAGGGGTGGAATCGGTGCGAATGAGCTTCATCGTCAACCGGCCGGCTGCCGAGCCCGGCTTTGGCCTGGTGCGCCAGGAGATCGGCGGGCGCCAGGTGCAGTACAGCGTGCACAGCTACGCCACCGACAAGCCCGAAGCTGAGCGTTACGGCGGCTGAGGGGCAGGGCCATGGTGCAGGTTCAAGCCGAGACGCAATCGCAGACGGCCGTATCGCCGGTGCGTGCACTGTCGGTGGGCGAGGTGCTGGCCCAAAGCCAGGTCGAAGCGGTGATGGACGAGCTGGACCGCGACCTGATCGGCCTGGCGCCGATCAAAGCCCGCATCCGCGACATCGCGGCCTTGCTGGTGATCGCCAAGCTGCGCCAACAGCTTGGCATGGCGGCCAGCAAGCCGTCGCTGCACATGTGCTTCTCGGGCAACCCGGGCACCGGCAAGACCACGGTGGCGCTGCGCATGGCGCAAA
Organism: Betaproteobacteria bacterium; assembly: GCA_031411635.1. Classification (GTDB taxonomy): domain Bacteria; phylum Pseudomonadota; class Gammaproteobacteria; order Burkholderiales; family Burkholderiaceae_C; genus Pseudaquabacterium. Next base: position 6,785 of record JANOBL010000347.1, on the reverse strand, counting down.
TCCTGCACCGGCTGGGCTATGTGCGCAAAGGCCAGGTGGTCAGCGTCACGCGGGACGACCTGGTGGGCCAGTACATCGGCCACACCGCGCCCAAGACCAAGGAGGTGCTGAAAAAAGCCATGGGCGGCGTGCTGTTCATCGACGAGGCCTACTACCTGTACCGGCCCGAAAACGAGCGCGATTACGGCCAGGAGGCGATCGAGATCCTGCTGCAGGTGATGGAGAACCAGCGCGACGACCTGGTGGTGATCCTGGCCGGCTACAAAAACCGCATGGACACGTTTTTTCAAAGCAACCCGGGCATGAGCTCCCGCATCGCGCACCACCTGGATTTTCCGGATTACGCCACTGACGAACTGCTGCAGATTGCCGACCGCATGTTGGCCTCGGGCGAGTACCAGTTTGCCGCTGGCGCCCGCGATGCGTTTGCCGACTACCTGCAGCGCCGCATCCAGCAGCCGCACTTTGCCAACGCACGCAGTGTGCGCAATGCACTGGACCGCATGCGTTTGCGCCAGGCCAGCCGCTTGTTTGCCGACCGCGACCGGCCGCTGACGGCCACCGACCTGGCCACGATCACCGAAGCCGACATCCGCGCCAGCCGGGTGTTTGCCGCGGCCTCATCAACACCAGCACCACCACAACAACAGACCTGACGAGAACCCCATGCAACTCGGCCGCACCACCCTGTCCAAGTTCCTGATCCAGCAACTTTCCGGCATTGACGACCAAGGCAAGCTTGCCGCCTTGCTGGTCGATGTGGCCGCTGCCGTGAAAGCGATCTCGGCGATGACGGCCAAGGGCGCACTGGGCGGTTACCTGGGCGCGATCGAGCAGACCAATGTGCAAGGCGAGCAGCAAAAGAAGCTGGACGTGCTGGCCAACGATGCCATGGTCACCGCCTGTGAATGGGGCGGGCTGGTGGCCGGGCTGGCCAGCGAGGAACTGGAAGACCCGTATGTGATCCCGGAGAGTTTTGCCCGTGGCCCCTACCTGCTGGTGTTTGATCCGCTGGACGGCTCGTCCAACACCGATGTCAATGTCTCGGTGGGCACGATCTTTTCGGTGCTGCGCCATACCGGCCCGGAAGCCCCCAGCACCGCCGATTACCTGCAGCCCGGTACCCAGCAGGTGGCGGCGGGTTATGCGATCTACGGCCCGGCCACGATGCTGGTGTTGACGGTGGGCAAGGGCACGCACGGCTTCACGCTGGACCGCGAGATCGGCAACTTCATCCTGACCCACCCCAACCTGAGCATTCCCCCCGACACCAGCGAGTTTGCGATCAACACCAGCAATGCACGTTTCTGGGAGCCGCCGGTGCACCGCTATGTCAGCGAGTGCCAGGCCGGCAAAGGGGGCGATCGTGGGCGCGACTTCAACATGCGCTGGATTGCCAGCCTGGTGGCCGAGGTGCACCGCATCCTGATGCGGGGCGGCGTGTTTTTGTACCCGCGCGACACCAAAGACCCCGGCAAGCCCGGCCGGCTGCGCCTGATGTACGAGGCCAACCCGATTGCGCTGCTGATCGAGCAGGCAGGTGGTGCCGCCAGCACCGGGCGCCAGCGCCTGATGGACTTGCCGCCCTCGCAATTGCACCAGCGTGTGCCGGTGATCCTGGGTTCGATCAACGAGGTGCAGCGCATAGCGCGTTATCACGCCGAGCATGACAGTGGGCGCGACAAGCCGTTTGTCTCGCCGCTGTTCAACGAGCGCTCGTTGTTCCGTGCCACCGAAGCAAGCTGAACAGGACGCGCACCATGTCGGTCAGACACCCCGTCATTGCCGTCACCGGATCGTCCGGCGCCGGCACCACCACGGTGATGAAGAGTTTTGCCCACATCTTCAGGCGCGAGAAGATCACCGCCCGGGTGATCGAGGGCGACTCGTTCCACCGCTTCGACCGGGCCGAGATGCGCGAACGTGTGCGCCAGGCCGACCATCGCGAAGGCCCGCAGATCAGCCACTTTGGCCCCGAGAGCAATTTGCTGGCCGAGCTGGCGGCCACTTTCAAGACCTATGGCCAAACCGGCGCCGGCCAGGTGCGGCGTTATGTGCACGATGCCGCCGAGGCCAGGGACCTGGGCCACGAGCCCGGTACTTTTACGGCCTGGCAGGATGTCGCGCCTGGCAGCGATCTGCTGTTTTACGAAGGCCTGCACGGTGGTTTTGTCGGCCCCGATGCCGATGTGGCCGGCCAAGTGGATTTGCTGGTGGGCGTGGTGCCCATCATCAACCTGGAGTGGATTCAAAAACTGCACCGCGACCAGCATTTGCGCGGTTATAGCCAAGCCGCCGTGGTGGCAACCATCCTGCGCCGCATGCCGGACTACGTGAACCACATCTGCCCACAGTTCAGCCGCACGCATGTCAATTTCCAGCGTGTGCCCACGGTGGACACCAGCAACCCGTTCATCGCCAAGGACATCCCCAGCGCCGATGAATCGATGGTGGTGATCCGCTTTGCCAACCCCAAGGGCATTGATTTTCCGTACCTGATGGGCATGCTGCACGGCGCCTGGATGAGCCGGCCCAACAACATCGTGATCCCGGGCGGCAAGATGGGGCTGGCCATGCAGCTCATCCTGACGCCGATGATCCTGCGGTTGATGGACTTGAAACGCCGCGCCGGATGAGCGCGCAAGCCATGCTGCGCACCGTGCTGTTTGATCTGGACGGCACCCTGATGGAGACCGCGCCCGACATCGCCGACGCGATCAACGACACCTTGTTGCGGCTGGGCCATGCACCGGCCAACGAAGCCTTGGTGCAGGGCTGGATAGGCGACGGCGCCCGTGCGCTGCTGGCCAAGGCGCTGCGCCATGCCGGTGCCACTGCCGGTGCCGAGGCCGCTGCCTGGCCCGGCTTCGCCGCAGACTACGCGCGCCGCTGCGGTGGCCGCAGCCACGTGCATGCCGGTGTGCCTGCCATGCTGCAGCGGCTGCGCCAGCAAGGGGTGATGCTGGTGCTGCTGACCAACAAGGAAGCAGAGTTTGCGCACCGGTTGCTGCGGCTGCACGGCTTGGTGGACCAGTTTGATCTGGTTGTGGCGGGCGACACCTTGCCAGTGAAAAAGCCCCACCCCGGCGTGGTGCGGCATGCGTTGACAGCCTTGCGCTGTGGCGCGGAGGCGGCCTTGCTGGTGGGCGACTCGGCCACCGATGTGCGCACCGCCCGTGCCGCCGGCATCCCGGTCTGGCTGGTGCGCCACGGTTACCCGGCCGGCGATCTGACCGGCGCCGACGCACCGGATGGCTACATCGAGCATTTCGACCAGTTTCTGCCCACCTCCGGTGAGCCGTGCTGAAGGCCCTGATCTGGGACGTGGACGGCACGCTGGCCGAGACCGAGCACGACGGCCACCGCGTGGCGTTCAACCAGGCGTTTGCCGACGAGGGCCTGGACTGGCTTTGGGACGAACCCCGGTACCGGCGGCTGCTGGCGATCACCGGCGGCAAAGAGCGTTTGGCGGCCTGGTGGCAGTGGGTGGACCCGGTGGCAGCGGCGGCGCCCGGGGCGGTTCAACGCATTGCCCGCCTGCATGCGCGCAAGACCGCTCATTACCTGGCGCTGGTGGATGCCGGCGCGGTGGTTTTGCGGCCCGGTGTGGCGCGCTTGTTGCAGCAAGCGCGCGCCCTGGGCCTGCGGCTGGCCATTGCCACCACCACCACGCCGGCCAATGTGCAATCGCTGCTGGTGGCCAGCCTGGGCGCTGATGCACCGGGCTGGTTCGAGGCCATCGGCGCCGGTGACCTGGTGCCGCACAAAAAGCCGGCGCCCGACATCTACCACTGGGTGCTGCAGCGCCTGGGCCTGCCGGCCAGTGCTTGTTTGGCGATTGAGGATTCAGCACCGGGCGCGGCCGCGGCCGTGGCCGCCGGCCTGGCCGTGCTGGCAACGCGCAGCCGCTACAGCCGTGGCGAAGTGCTGCCGCCGGTGTGGGCCGATCTGGACGGCCTGGGTGAGCCGGGCGCACCCGCCAGCGGCCTGCTGGCCGGCAGCGCCTGGCGTGGCGTGGTCGATCTGGGCTTTTTGCAGCAGGCGCCTGGCCTGGCTTAACCCGCCGAAACGCGGCAATCGCCTGCCGCAAATTGCCGCTTGCGGGGCGGCAAGAAGTCTCGCAAACGGAACTCAAGTCCTGGCCGCTGCAGCCGAGCCCGCCGGCAGCCCCGGATCAGCGTGATTTCTGCACCGGCATTTGCGCACACCCGGCGCAGCGCCTGGCCCCGCCCAGCACCGCGTTTCGCCATCATCGCGGCCAACGCTTGGTGGGGGCTGCTGCCACACCGGCCAACACTTCAAGGACCGAAATGATGGGTTTGTTGCTGCCATTCATCGTGCTGATCGAGCGCCGCGTGCGTGCGCTGGCGCTGCTGCTGTCGTCGCTGGTGCTGATCACCGGCCTGGTGGCGCATGCCGGATCGCAGGCCACGCCACGCAAGATGGCACGCGATTTGTCAGAGGCCGTGTCCGCGCCCACACTGCCCAGCCAGCGCTGGGTCAGCATGCAGGGCGGTCAGCGCTGGGTTGAGGCGCTGATCGTCAGCAATTCGTCCGACCGCGACATGACCGATCTGCGGGCCCATGTGGTGCGGCTGGGCGGCCAGGTCAATGCCAGCTTCTCGCTGGTGCAGGCCTTGTCGGTGATGCTGCCCAGCAAGGCCTTCGCCGAGTTGGATGCACGCAGCGACGTGGTGTCGATCTCCCCTAACCGCACCACGCGCCGCACCACCAGCACGCTGGAGGCCACCACCGGCGCCGCCACCGCCGCGGTGCGCACGGCCACCGGCGCTGCCACCTACAACGGGCTGGACGGCGCCGGCATCGGCATCGCGGTGCTGGATTCGGGCGTGATGGCCAGCCACACCCACTTCACCAACTACCTGGGCAATGGCCGGGTGGTGCGCCAGGTCAGCCTGGTGGGCCGCGCGCTGGCGGCGCAAGCGGCCGAGTTGCTGGCCCCTGGCAGCGCGGCGCGCGAGGCCTTTGAGACCTCGATCAACACCAACCTGTCGGCCACGCCCGATGCCTCCGGCCACGGCACCCATGTCGCCGCCGGGGCCGCCGGCCGCGGCGGTTACCAGAGCCTGCTCGACACCACCGGTGTAGCCCCCGGTGCCAACCTGATCGATGTGCGGGTGCTGGGCGACGACGGCTCGGGCAACCTGGCCGATGCCATCGCCGGCCTGGATTGGGTGCTTTACAACGCCAAGCAATACAACATCCGGGTCGTCAACCTGAGCCTGGCCACCGGGTCCACCGAGTCCTGGCGCACCGACCCACTGGCACGTGCGGTACGGGCGCTCACCGCCACCAACATCACCGTGGTGGCTGCCGCCGGCAACTACGGCCTGATCAACGGCAGCAAAACCTACGGCAGCGTCAGTTCGCCCGGCCACGATCCAACGGTGATCACGGTCGGCGCATCGCACCTGCACGGCACGGCCATGCGCAGCGATGACACGGTCAACGGTTTCAGCTCTGCCGGTCCCACCCGGGGTGCGCTGGTGGACAGCAACGGCGTGCGCAGCATCGACAACCTGATCAAGCCCGACCTGGTGGCGCCGGGCAACCGCATCGTCAGCGCGGCGGCCACGTCCACACTGGGCCAGTTCAACGGGCTGGCCAGCAGCAACACCAGCTTGCTGGAAGGCCTGGACAGCTTCAAGACCTACCGCAAGACGCTGATGATGATGAGCGGCACCTCGATTGCCGCGCCAGTGGTGTCGGGTGCGGTGGCGGTGCTGCTGCAGGCCAACCCGGGGCTGACGCCACCGCTGATCAAGGCCATCCTGCAATACACCGCGCAGCCGCTGCCCAATGCCAGCCTGGTGGAGCAGGGCGCCGGTTTGCTGAACCTGGACGGTGCGGTGCGGCTGGCCAAGGCCTTGCGCACGGATATCCGCAGCGCCGTGGCCGCCGGCACGCTGACGGCGGGCCAGGCGATCAACATCAGCGCGCTGCCCACGCCCAGCTCCACGGTGGCCGGCCAGACCTTCAACTGGTCGCGTTTGATCATCGTCGGTGGCCGCCAGATCGCCAGCGGCGATGCACTGTTCACCAAGTTCCAGCCGATCTACGACGCCAAACTGAGCTGGGGCGGCTACACGGTGCGGCGGGCCCAGGTCACCTACTGGCCGCTGAACACACAAAACGACCTGGCCAACGGCGTGGTGCGCACTTTTGTTGAATCGGTGCCGCCCAACAGCCCGCTGCTGACCGCCGGTGTGCGGCTGGGCACAGCGCTGGCAGGCACCAGCTCCAAAGTGGGCAAGACGGGGGTGTTTTTGCCCACCGGCACGATGGCCACCTGGCTGGCCAGTGGCAGCGGCTTGACCTTGGCCAGCGGCGTGGTGCTGAGCGAGGGTGTGGTGCTGAGCGAGGGCGTGGTGCTGAGCGAAGGCGTCGTACTGAGCGAAGGCGTGGTGCTGAGCGAGGGCGTGGTGCTGAGTGAGGGCGTGGTGTTGAGCGAAGGCGTGGTGCTCAGCGAAAGCAGCAGCGGCACGGTCAAGGCCAGCAGCCCGCCTGCGCCCGGCGGCGAGCCCTGAGCCGCCGCACGCCGCGCCACTCCCAGCGCCCTTGGCCATTCCGACGCGGGTGCCATTCATTTCGTCAGCACCCTCTGAAGAATTGAAACCATGGGTTTATTGATGCCATTCATCGTGCTGATCGAGCGCCGGCTGTTGCGGCCGCTGGCCTTGATGCTGATGTCCACGCTGGTGCTGATCACCGGCCTGGGCGCGCACGCCGGATCGCAGGGCAAGCCACGCAAGATGGCGCGCGAC
>JANOBL010000346.1:0-3721 GCA_031411635.1 Betaproteobacteria bacterium | reverse complement strand
GGTCAACACAAAGGGCTCGGTGTAGATCATGAAACTGTCCATGAAGCGCAGCAGCACGGCGATCACCAGCACTCCGCGCGGCTTGGGCAGCTGGATGTAGCGGAACACCGCCAGCTTGCTGGCACCGTCGATGCTGGCGGCCTGGTAGTAGGCATCGGGGATTGCGCGCAAGCCGGCAAAACACAGCAGCGCCACCAGCGGCGTCCAGTGCCACACGTCCATCAGCAGCACTGTCAGCCAGGCCTGCGTGGCATTGCCGGTGTAGCTGTAGTCGATGCCCAGCGCGGCCAAGGTGGCGCCCATCAGGCCGATGTCGGCGCGGCCGTAGATCTGCCAGATCGTGCCCACCACGTTCCACGGGATCAGCAGCGAGATGGCAATCGTCACCAGCACCGCACTGCTTAACCAGCCCTTGGCCGGCATTGACAAGGCCAAGGCAATGCCGAGCGGAATCTCCACCGCCAGCACCGCCAGCGAGAAGCTGATCTGGCGCAACAGCGCGCCTTGCAGATCGTCGTCGCGCATCACCGCCTTGAACCACTCGGTGCCGACGAACACCCGGCGCTCGGGCGAGATGATGTCTTGCACCGAGTAGTTGACCACCGTCATCAGCGGCAGGATGGCCGAGAAGGCCACGCACAGCACCACCGGCAGGATCAGGAACCAGGCTTTTTGGTTGACCGGTTTCATGCCACCAGCTCCTCGTTGTGGTCATAAAAGCAGGCATGCGGGCCCAGCAAGGCCAGCCAGACCGCCGCACCCGGTTGTGGCACGGCTTGCTCGGGGCTCAGCCGGGCCCGCACCAGGCTGCCATCGGCCAGCGTCGCCGTCAGCAGCCAGTAGGTGCCGATGTCCTGCGCCTGGCGCACGGTGGCCGGCAGCGCGCCGCTGGCCTGGGGTGCCGCCAGCGTCACATACTCCGGCCGGACGCCCAGCGTGATGGCACCCGCCGGGGCACCGGGCAGCAGTGCCGCAGGCAGAAAGTTCATGCCCGGCGAGCCGATGAAATGGCCGACAAAGCGGTGCTGCGGCCGCTCGAACAAATCGGACGCACTGCCGATCTGCACCGCCCGGCCGCGTGTCATCACCACCACCTGGTCGGCAAAGGTCAGTGCCTCCACCTGGTCGTGGGTGACATAGACCAAGGTGAGTTTCAGCTCGTGGTGGATCTGCTTCATCTTGCGGCGCAACTGCCATTTGAGGTGCGGATCGATCACCGTGAGTGGCTCGTCAAACAGCACCGCGCTGACATCCTCGCGCACCAGGCCGCGGCCGAGTGAGATCTTTTGCTTGGCATCGGCCGCCAGCCCGGCGGCGCGTTGATCAAGCTGGCCGCTCAGCTCCAGCATCTCGGCGATCTTGCCCACACGCTGGCTGATCCTGGCCGCCGCCACACCCCGGTTGCGCAGCGGAAATGCCAGGTTCTCGGCCACCGTCATCGTGTCGTAGATCACCGGAAACTGGAACACCTGGGCGATGTTGCGCTGCTGCGGGGTCTTGGCATTCATCACCTGGCCGTCAAACCTGACACTGCCCTGCGACGGCGTAACCAGGCCCGAGATGATGTTGAGCAAGCTGGTCTTGCCGCAGCCCGACGGGCCCAGCAGCGCGTAGGCACCGCCGTCTTCGAAGCTCATCTTCAACGGCAGCAGCGCGTAATCGCTGTCTTGCTGCGGATTGGGCTTGTAGCTGTGCGCCAGGTCCAGATCGATGCGGGCCATGTCAGTGCCTTTGCAGCCGTTGCGGGGCTGACAACAGCGCGCCGTCGGCGCCGAACAAGTAGACCTGCGCCGGGTCCAGGTACAAGCTCAGCGCGGCGCCCAGATCGAAGTGGTGCACGCCGGTGAGCTGCGCCACCAGCTCACCGGCCGGTGTGGCCACATGCACAAAGGTGTCGGAGCCCGAAATCTCGGCCAGCTCCACGCTGCCGGGCAGTGCCAGGTCGCCGCTGCGCTGCTGCACCCGCAACGCCGATGCACGCAGGCCCACGGTGGTGTCCGGGCGCACATCCGGCAGCCCCAGCCCGGGCGCGCCGCCGGCCAGCAGGTTCATCGGTGGATCGCTGAAAGCCCGCGCCACCCGGATCGACGCCGGTTGATGGAAGACCTCGGCGGTAGGCCCGTATTGCAGCAGTTCACCGCCGTCCAGCACCGCTGTCCAGCCGCCCAGCAGCAAGGCCTCGGTAGGCTCGGTGGTGGCATAGACCACGGTGGACGAGCCGGCGGCAAACAGCGCCGACAACTCATCGCGCAACTCTTCGCGCAGCTTGTAGTCCAGGTTGACCAGCGGCTCGTCCAGCAGCATCAGCGGCGCGTCCTTGGCCAGCGCGCGGGCCAGCGCCACACGCTGCTGCTGGCCGCCCGACAGCTCGGCCGGCAGGCGCTGCAAAAACGGCTCGATGTGCAGCTTCTCGGCCAGCGCCATCACCTTGTCCCGCAGCGCGTTTTTGTCCAGGCCACCGCGCAGCTTGAGTGGTGACGCGATGTTGTCAAACACCGTCATCGACGGGTAGTTGATGAACTGCTGGTAGACCATCGCCACGTTGCGATCGCGCACCGGCATACCGGTGACATCCTGGCCGTCCACCCACACCCGGCCCTGGCTGGGCACGTCCAGCCCGGCCATCAGCCGCATCAGCGTGGTCTTGCCGGCCTGGGTGGCACCCAGCAGCACGCTCACCGTGCCGGGCTGCAACACCAGGTCCAGCGGGTGCAGGTGGGTGGCCGCGCCCACCCGGTGCGCGATGCGCGCCAGCTTCAGTTGCATGACGGCTCCGCCGCCAGCGCGCTGGCGGTTTCGGGATGGTGTTGCTGCCACCAGATGGCCACCTGCGCACACTGGGTGGTGCTCAGGTGCAGGCCCAGCTTGGTGCGGCGCCACAGCACATCGTCGGCGCTGCGCGCCCACTCCTGCTGGTGCAGGTAATGCAGCTCGACCTCGAACAGGCCGGGGGCCACCTCGACGCCCAGCGGACGCCCTCCTAACAGTTGATCGACGCGGCTACCGTAACCGCGCGCCCAGCGCGCCAGCAGCGGCACAGGCAGGGCCGGATGGCGCAGCGACAGCGTCTGGATGAAGCGGGCGATGTCGGTGTCGGGCCGCTGCGGTACGCCAATCCAGGCCGACAGATCACCGCCGGGCAACAGGGCCGGCGCCGTCCAGGCCGGAAGCCGCTCACCCAGGCGCTGCACCAGCGCATCGGCGGCCTCTTCGGCCAACTTGCGGAAGGTGGTGATCTTGCCGCCCCAGACCGACAGCAGCGGTGCCTCGGCAGGCCCGGCGAGCAGCGTCTCATCAAACTCCAGCAGGTAGTCACGCGTGACCGCCGACGCATCACCCGAGGCATCGTCCAGCAGCGGGCGCACGCCCGAGTAGGCCCAGACCACATCGGCCGGCAGCACCGGGCGGGCTAAATAGCGGCTGGCCTGCTCGCACAGGTAGGCGGTTTCGCCAGCGTCGATGCGGGCCGAGTCGGGCGCGCCGGCTATCTCGACGTCGGTGGTGCCGATCAGCGTGAAATCACCCTCGTAGGGGATGGCGAAGATGATGCGTTTGTCGGGGTTCTGGAAAATGTAGGCATGGTCATGGTCGAACAGCTTGTTCACCACGATGTGGCTGCCCTTGACCAGGCGCAGCGCACGGGCACTCTGCACCTGCGCCCGGTCGCGCAGGAACTCGCCGGTCCAGGGGCCGGCGGCATTGACCACGGCACGGGCGGTGA
>JANOBL010000345.1:0-2573 GCA_031411635.1 Betaproteobacteria bacterium | reverse complement strand
CCACGGCGAGCTGATGATGATCGGCGCCTACGCCACCTATGTGGTGCAGAACCATTTCAGACACTACGTGCCCGGCGCCTTCGACTACTACATCGTGGTGGCCATCCCGGCCGCCTTCTTCACCAGCGCGCTGGTGGGTGCGGTGCTGGAGCGCACGGTCATCCGCTGGCTCTATGGCCGGCCGCTGGAGACGCTGCTGGCCACCTGGGGCATCAGCCTGGTGTTGATGCAAGCGGTGCGCAGCCTGTTCGGCGCGCAGAACGTGGGCGTGGAGAACCCGGCTTGGATGAGCGGTGGTGTGCAGGTGCTGCCCAACCTGGTGCTGCCCTACAACCGGCTGGCGATCCTGGTGTTTGCGGCGCTGGTGCTGCTGGGCATGGCCGCGCTGATCGGCAAGACCCGGCTCGGCCTTTTTGTGCGCGGCGTGACGCAGAACCGGCGCATGGCGTCTTGCGTGGGTGTCAATACCGCGCGCATCGACACGATGGCGTTTTCTCTCGGTGCGGGTATCGCCGGCCTGGCCGGCTGTGCGCTCAGCCAGGTGGGCAATGTGGGGCCCGACCTGGGCCAGGGCTACATCGTCGATTCGTTCATGGTGGTGGTGCTGGGCGGCGTGGGCCAGCTTGCCGGCACGGTGTACGCTGCCCTGGGTTTGGGCATCCTGAACAAGCTGCTGGAGGGCTGGGCCGGCGCGGTGCTGGCCAAGATCATGGTGCTGGTGTTCATCGTGGTCTTCATCCAGAAGCGGCCGCATGGACTGTTTGCAGTCAAAGGCCGGAGTGCCGAAGCATGAGCACAGAGTCAGCCTCCGCCCCCCGCAGCGCCTTCGGCGCTTCCCCCCAGGGGGGCGCCGCCAGCAGCCCGGCAGAGCCGGTTCCGCGGCGGCCGCTTGGCGGAGCCACTCTGGTGCAGAAGCGGGGTTTGCTGCTGGGCACCAGCGGCTGGCTGGCGGTGATCAGCGCGCTGGCGGTGCTGACCGTGCTGATCCCGCTGCTGAACATGGTGGTGCCCGATGGCAGCGTCTTCCACGTCAGCGACTACGCGGTGGGGCTGACCGGCAAGATTCTCTGCTACGCGATCTGTGCCTTGGCGATGGATTTGATCTGGGGTTACACCGGCATCCTGTCGTTGGGCCATGGCCTGTTTTTTGCACTCGGTGGCTACGGCATGGGCATGTACTTGATGCGCCAGATCGGCCGCGATGGCAATTACAAAAGTGACCTGCCGGACTTCATGGTGTTCCTGAACTGGAAGGAATTGCCCTGGACCTGGAGCGTCTCGGATTCGTTTGTCGCCCAGATGCTGCTGGTGGTGCTGGTGCCCGGTTTGCTGGCGCTGGTGTTTGGCTGGTTTGCGTTCCGCTCGCGCATCAAGGGCGTGTATTTTTCGATCATCACCCAGGCTTTGACCTTTGCTGCGATGCTGCTGTTCTTCCGCAACGAGACCGGTTTTGGCGGCAACAACGGCTTTACCGATTTCAAGCGCATCCTGGGGCTGCCGATTGCCACGCCCGGCATGCGCATCAGCTTGTTCATCCTGACAAGCTGCACCCTGGTGGGCTTTTATCTGCTGGCGCGCGCCATCGTCAACAGCAAGTACGGCCGGGTGTTGCAGGCGATACGCGATGCCGAAACCCGCGTGATGTTCACCGGCTACAACCCGCTGGCCTACAAGCTGAGCATCTGGACCTTGAGCGCGGTGATGTGCGCGATTGCCGGCGCGCTGTACGTGCCGCAGGTGGGCATCATCAACCCCAGCGAGATGAGCCCGGCGGCAGGCATCGAGATTGCCATCTGGGCCGCAGTGGGCGGGCGCGCCAGCTTGATCGGCCCGATCGTCGGCGCGTTTTTTGTCAACGGTGCCAAGAGCTGGTTCACGGTGGCGTTTCCGGAGTTCTGGCTGTACTTTCTGGGCGCGCTGTTCATCGCGGTGACGCTGTTTTTGCCGCAAGGCATCGTCGGTTTGTTCAATCGTATTTTTGGCAAAACGACCGAGAAAAAATCATGACGCCAGACCTGATGGAAGAGGGCGCCAAGCGCCTGGCGGCCTACGAAGCGCGCAAGAAAACCAGCATCGGCACCGAGAGTGGTGGCCGCGAGGCCTCGTTTGGCCGCATCAACAAGCTGGGCGTGCCTGATTTCACCCAGGGCGTGGCGCTGTACCTGGACGACATAACGGTCAGCTTCGATGGCTTTCGGGCCTTGAACAAGCTGAACCTGACCGTCAACGTGGGTGAGCTGCGCTGCATCATCGGCCCCAATGGCGCCGGCAAGACGACGATGATGGACTGCATCACCGGCAAGACCCGGCCCGACAGCGGCAAGGTATTTTTTGGCTCGACGATCGATTTGCTGCGCCTGACCGAGCCACAGATCGCGCAAGTGGGCATAGGCCGCAAGTTCCAGAAGCCCACGGTCTACGAAGACCTGAGCGTGTTCGAGAACCTGGAGCTGGCCTTGGCGGCCGACCGCCGGGTGCGGGCCTCGCTGTTTTCGCGCCTCACCGGCACCCAACTTGACCGCATCGGCGAGATCCTGGGCACCATCCACCTTCAACGCGATGCCCAGCGCACC